>CAYVZJ010000004.1:0-63568 GCA_964456155.1 uncultured Sangeribacter sp. | reverse complement strand
CGTCGTTCATGCCGAGGTTGAGGACGGTGTCCATCATGCCGGGCATAGAAGCGCGAGCGCCTGAACGTACAGAAACGAGAAGGGGATTGGAGGGATCGTCAAATTTCTTGCCTGTGAGTTGCTCTACGTGAGCGATAGCTTTTTCGACATCTTTCTTGATATCTTCTACCACTTTGTCACGGCCATACTGTGTATACTCTGTGCAGACTTCTGTCGTGATGGTAAATCCCGGAGGAACGGGCATACCGAGCAGGTTCATTTCAGCGAGGTTGGCGCCTTTACCGCCGAGCAGATCGCGCATTTGCGCGTTACCCTCTGCCTTACCTCCACCGAATGTGTAGATTTTCTTTGCCATTTAGGTATTAATTATTTAATTATTAAATGTTTAATCTTCGGATTATAACAGTTTTTCTTTTGCTCGAATTAATGCCATTGTAGAAATAACAGTTTCAATCGACTATGCGCGGTCTGAAAGATAATTTCTTTTGGCATCATGCAAATGCAAATTTAATAAAATATAATAATAAAGTCATTATTTTGGCTGAATTTTCGTAGTCAATGGTTGAAAAAAGTTATCTTTGCATCATAAATATTAAAAGATGAGACTAATTTCTATCCTGAAGCGCCCTCGTTGGTCGGCGGCCGCTATATTGATATTGGCTGCAGCATCGATATACGCAGCGCAACCCAATCTTCCGATAGTTATCATTTTGGGTAAGCAATATTATTGTTATGAGTCCAAAAAAGGTGATTCTCTTTTTGGAATAGCAAATCATTTCGGGTGGGACTCTGCCGTGCTGAATGAGTTGAACAGTAATGTCGGTTCTCCAATCGCCAAAGGTACGCTCATATATTACCCCGTCACTGTCGGAGCAGAACCAGTAGATGCAGGCAGTAACAAGGTGACCTCCGAGAGGGTAACTCATCTTATTCAGTCAGGCGAGACTATTTATAGCATATCCCGAGCTTACGGTCTGCCAATGGAGGAATTGTACGCGTTAAATCCTTCTGCTCGCAACGGTATCCGTGCCGGGGAAACATTGATTATTTCAGAGCCCCGCGTAATATCAGTGGAGGGCACTCCTCAGGATGAAACTGATGAAGATGATGACAGGCATCAAAGCATGAATGAGGAGAGCGATTACGTGTATCATACAGTAGCCTCCGGCGAAACGCTATATAACATAGCCATTAAATATGATACACGTGTAGAGGATATCTATCGTCTAAATCAAGGCATTACGCCGGATAGACTGTTGGCCGGTGAGACATTGCGCATACATCCTGGCACACGTTCGAATAATGTGCGTTTTGAGACTGTAACAGAACAGAGTATAGTCAGCATCGACAATTACAAAGTTAAAAAGGGTGACACCTGGGCATCTGTAAGTGCTTCGCTTGGCGTAGATCAGGAGGCACTCAGAGAAGCGAATCCCGGCAAATGGAAATTAAAGAAAGGAGATACGCTGACGGTGCCTCATACCAAAGACGTAGAGGTAGAGCAGTCGTATGTTGAGATTGATCCTCGCGAACAGACAACTGAGGGATTGAAGGAATTGTATGATGAAGTACATTCGATTGACACTACTATTTCCGGAAGTGTGTATCCGGCTAAGGAGGTCAAGGTGGCCATTGTGCTCGATGATACCTCATCTAACAGGGATATGGAGTTTGCAAGAGGCGCACTTTTGGGAGTGGAGCATCTGAAGAATGCTGATTTCAAATCAAATGTAATGATACTTGACGGTGCAGCCAATATGTCGGTGACACTTACCAAACTTGAAACCTTTGGCCCTGATTTGATAATTTCGACATCTGACAAATCCTTGCCACAGTATCTGACAGACTATTCTCAACGCACAGGCGCCGAACTAATCAATACCTTTGACGTGAAGAGTGAGGCATACATTGATACTCCTTCTGTCTATCAATTTCTTACACCCTCTTCTTATTTCAATGAGAGTGTGGTGGATTATGTGAAAGACCGTCTGGGAGACCGTACCCTCTTGTTAGTGGGCAAAGTTGGCACTAATGATGCACTTGGTGAGTTGATAGTTAAATCATTCGAAGGAGGCGCGAAAAGCATTACGGTGGCGGAGTTGGAAAACTTCCAACCGGCCGATTTCGGCAAGTATCTGATATATTGCGCCGACACCAAACAGAAAGAAGTGGAGGGCGTCATAGAGAAGATATCCGAATTACAGGCTGCCAATCCATTGATAGATGTAAAAGTGTTGGGTCGAGCTAATTGGGTGACATTTGGCGCAAAACTTTCCGAGAAATATGCTGATGTTGATTTTCTTGTGCCGTCTCGATTCTACTTTGATCCGAATGATATGGAAAGCAGAAGATTTATAAATGAATATCAGCTGCTTTATGGCCAGACACCGGTAAAGAGTTTTCCGGTGTATTCAGTGGCAGGATATGATATTATCACATATTTTCTTCCCAACATATCAGCAACTCAGGGCGACTTCAATGCTCGGTTCAGGCATGCTGACACATTGCAATCCAACATTGATATAGAGCGTGTCAGCAATTGGAGCGGTATGTATAATCCCTCTTGCTTTATTCTCGATTATTCATTCTCGTCGTCACCGATGAAGATAGCGTTACCTGTGTCAAGATGAGAAGATTATTGAGCCGCGTAAGTATAGTCGCGATAATAACAGCGATAACCGGTATAGTCGGTGCTACGGAATGTTTCTCACAGAGGCATTATGCCTCTCAGGTATCTATAGGTGTGAAAGCCGGCGCGGATATATCTCGTGTTTTCTTTAATCCATCTGTGAAGCAGCTTTTCAAGCCCGGTTTTGAGATGGGTTTTATGTTCAGATACGTTGAAGAGACGCATTTCGGACTGATTGCAGAGGTAAATTTTATTCAGCGTGGATGGAAAGAGAATTTTGAAGGAGAGCCATTCAATTATCAACGCACCATTGATTATATCCAGATTCCCTTGTTGGCTCATATTTATTTCGGCAGACGTGGAAAATTCTTTGTAAACATTGGTCCGGAGTTTGGCGTAAGACTTGATGATGTGTTGAAAGCCAATTTTGATCCTTCCCAGGCATCATCTCTGCCTGATTTTCCGAAATATCACAGAGTGTCGCAGTATACCGAACCGGTAAAGCAGAAGATAGACTACGGCATCTGTGCCGGCTTGGGTGGAGAATTCAGTATCAATCCCCGCAATTCGCTTATTCTTGAGACACGCTTCTATTATGGATTGGGCAATCTTTTCGGGTCGAGCAGAAATGACACATTCAACGCTTCCAATTCCATGGCTCTCGAATTTACAGTAGGGTACTGGTTCCGGTTAAAATAAATTGAGACCTTTTTTGTGGAATTGGGTCTTAAAATTCTTTCTTTTAGGTAATTAGTAAGTCTACTGAGCTGGCAATTTATGGCATAAGGTTTAAACCTTATGCTGTAATCATTGTCTATTCAGTAGATTTAATATTTTTTTATAAAAATTAATATAATGAGACGATTACTTATCTTTACACTGGGTATATTGTGTGCATGCTTGAGTATCCGAGCTGCATCGGATTATCCATACTTGGTTTTTGTCATGACTGATGGAACGGATTTAGCCGTTGCGTCCGACAATCTCGACATGTCATATTCTGACGGCTTCCTTCATTTAAAGTCGAATAAAGTGACTGAAAGCTTGGAGGTATCAGAGTTATTATCAATGCAATTTGCTGATGTCAATGTCTCCGCCAAGCAATTATTTGAAGAAGATCTGACGGAGATTGATGTTTTTTCCGCAGACGGTGTCTTTAAAGGACATTACGCAAGTCTTAAGGATGCAAGCACGTTGCTTGAGGGTGTGTATGTAGTTAAGGCAAAGTCAAAAACTTATAAGGTAATATTCTAAACTATGAAAAAGATATTATTATTAGCAGCTCTTTTTGTTCAGGGTATTACATTATCGGCACAGACTCTGAATATATCCAATCAAAACGTCACCTATTCTTTCCCTTCAAATACTGAAGTGATGAAATTCAGTGAAGGCTCAAAATTAACAATAGTTGACCGGACCTTCTCTTTGTCAGATTTCCCTCATATCCAAGTCGTAAATGAGAACGTTGTAGACAATAATGTTATAGTTTCATATTCTGAGGAAGGTGCTAATGTGACTATAGCCGGCAACATTGCTCAATACATTGACGTTGCGGTCAATGGCGCGCATGTCAACATTACCCAGTCAGATCTCGTATCTGAAACTACCTGTGGAGAAATCACCTATGTATTATCCGGCAAATCGGCGAACGGGTCGTTAACTCTTAACGGGTCTTATAAATCCACAATAGAACTCCGTGGCGTAAATCTCACCAATCCTGCCGGAGCAGCAATTGATATTGAGAATGGCAAGAGGATAGAACTCAGTGCCAAAAACAATACGGTCAACTATCTGAAGGATGGCACGGGCAAGCAAAAAGCCGCTTTATATTGTAAAGGCCATCTCGAATTGAAAGGCAAAGGTGAATTGCACGTCACCGGTAATGTTGGTCATGCAATCGCAGCAAAAGAATATATTGAGATGAAAAACCTGACACTTGTGGTGAGCGGAGCTGTGAAGGATGCAATCAACTGCAATCAATATATGTTGATAGAGAGTGGCAATATCTTTATTGAAGGCTCAGGTGATGACGGTATTCAGGTAAGTTATAAGGATGATGCCGATCGTGAAGCGGAAGATACCGGTAGTTTTACTATGACCGGTGGCACTCTCAATATAAAAGTGTCAGCCGGAGAAGCTGCTAAAGGTATCAAGGCTGACGGCGATGTCGTGATTGTAGGAGGAAATATTACAATAGACTCCGGATGCAATGGTATTTGGGATGCTACTAAAAACAAGACAAAAGCATCGGCTTGCATAGGTGCTGACGGTAATGTGCAAATATCGGGTGGTGTCATTAAATTGACTGCTTCCGGCAGTGGCGGCAAGGGTGTCTCTTGTGATGGCGTATTTAGGTCTGATGGGGGAGAAGTGACGATAGCCACAACAGGGGGCATGCTGGTGTATTCCAACGGCACTTTGTCGCATAATTATACATCAAGTGCAGATAGAATAGCAAGCGATAACAAATCTTCGGCAAAAGGCATCAAAGCAGATGGGGGCGTGGTAATCAACTACGGAGTGTATTATATTACTACCGCAACAAATAATGCCGAAGGTCTTGAAAGCAAAAAGACTCTTGATATCAATGGAGGCACTCTCTTTATAAAAGCTTATGATGACGGCATCAATTCCACCGGTAATCTTACCATCTCTGGCGGTGATATAACAGTGATATCAATAGTTGGCGACGGTATAGACTCCAATTCTAATCTTTATATCAAAGGTGGGAAAGTGCTGACACTTGGCTCCGGTGGAATGGAACAGGGTCTTGACGCTGCTGATGAAAGCCGTTGCTATGTCTACGTCACCGGCGGCACATTGCTGTCATTCGGCGGTAGAAATCCTGTTGTATCTCAGACCACGGGTTCGCAAGCTCTCATCACTGTTTCCGGCACTCTGAAGGCTGAGACGGTAGTAACAGTGAAGGAAGGTGAAAATGAATTAGCATCATTTACGATCCCTGTGGAATACACATCGTCCACATCGTCTGCACCAAGAAGTCCTTTCTTCGGTCCGGGCAATGGCCCCGGTGGTGGAGGTTGGAAGCCCGGCGGCAACTCGGGAAGCGGAAAGTTGCTGATCTCAACTCCCGGCATGGCTTCCGGCACAACGTATACCTTAACTAACGGAAGTACCAATTCTTCTGCTAAAGCCACCTACACGATCTCCGGATTCTAAACCCCTCCGAGACCACGGCTAATACAAATAGAAAGCAAAGGACGCATTTCCGAAATTCTTGGTGATGCGTCCTCTTCTTTTTTATATTATTGAATTTTGGATAGTGTCTCTAAAAGTGTCTGACCCAAGTTAATGTTATATCCTTGCGTGACATAGATGACTCGATTGAATGTATCTGCCACTATAAAAATAGGTAATTCCTCTGAAGTAAGTTCAAGGTTATCTATCAATTCCTTCAAAATGCCGGTCTCATCTATTCCGAGAGTTGCACAACTCGGCAGAGAGGCAAATTCATCCTGTCGGAAATTCTCAGCTGATTCGGTGGAGTCAAATAGTAATACTATCGGCCGACCTGAGGCGTCCAGTTCGCTCGCCACTGCTCCGATATCATTAATAGCATGAGAGGAGGGCTCGTGACTACCTTTCAAGATTCCCAACACGTAATAACCACGTCCCGTAGTGCTTAAGAGAGATTTGAGAGGTGTATTATCTATAGGACGGTACAAATTCTCAGAATTAAAAGAGCCGATTACGCTAAGTGCTGTTGTGTCTTGTCGCATTATTAATTCCGGTATCTCTTCATTGTCACCAATTCCGAAAAATTGAAGACGCGTTAACACATTTCCGTTCGCAAGCCTTCTTCCCGTCAGCAAAATATATTGTCCGTCGGAAAGAAGAGTATTCGTAGCATTCAATTCAGAGACGGGAATAAAATCATCAAATTCCAATAATTGAGGCTTACAGTCTAATATTTGTGATACAGTAAATTGAGAGTAGTATTTTGGCTCTACAGCCGCTTGTGCATGGACGCGATTTATTGCATCTGCCGGTAGATTGATAGTCAGTGGGTGAGTAATACCGCTCTCCCTATGTATTTCCGACCAAGAGACATCCTCCCATTTACCCTCTTTTATATTATAAAATTGAGCAACATCACGCACATAGTCAATACGTGCAGGAATACCTACACTTCGGCAAATAGCCACAAAAAGCACAGGAAGAGTCTGCAGATTGCACATCTCGCTTTTCCATGCAGAGACTGGACTCTGATGAAGCGAGGATGTATTATAACGATTATCAGGTATTATCTTATCAAGCAGTATCTTTGCTATCTCAGAGGGAGTGGAACGAAATCGAGCCTGTTGTTCAGGTGAAAAGATTGACGTGAAGTAGCCCTTGTATTCAGTAATCATCTCATCAGAGATACGAGGGCATAGGACGTACTCTTCATAGATAGCTGTATCTGAAAGTTCGGGAATGTCTGTTATTTCAAGGGCATTCATA
Organism: uncultured Sangeribacter sp.; assembly: GCA_964456155.1. Lineage (GTDB taxonomy): Bacteria > Bacteroidota > Bacteroidia > Bacteroidales > Muribaculaceae > Lepagella. Next base: position 56,475 of record CAYVZJ010000004.1, on the reverse strand, counting down.
ATATGGTCGTTTAAGACGTCAGTCGTGACGTCATGCAAATCTTTCTCGGCAAGTGATGCAAGCAGTCGCACTCCCTTGGCACGCATTTCTTGTGGCAATGACGTGAGAAAAGAGACGATTTCTCTATGATTACCTCGTGAATTGACAAGTAATTGACTGGCCGTACTGTCTGTTATCTCCAGACGTTCGCATAACTCTTGAGCTGTCGGAAGAGTCAAAAATGTGGATTGATAGGCCATTCGGAGGCTGTCTTCTTTTAGTTTGCGCAGATTGTTGATATATATGAGTGAGTCGGAAATATGTTTCACTTTACCTTTCGCACTTGGAGGAATGATATCGAATTCCACAACTCCTCGGAATGTAGAATCCTTGTCGAGTGTGATATTTACAATATCTCCCGGGATAGAGCGAGCGAAACCGAATTTGTCGCCGTCCGTTGCCCATACCGACATATTTCCATAGCCGGTGGTAAGAGATGCCATTCCGTTTTGATCGGTTTTGCGAGACGCCACAGGATAAAATTCCGCATAATTGTATATGCCGAAATCCACGTCTGCATGAGCCACCGGCATTCCATATGTGTCAATCACCTTTACAGAAGTTTTGGCCGTGGGAGCATAATTAGGTGTGACATTTATTGTTGTTCCGATTTTATCTTGCTTAATTACTTCTTCCGGTCCGTCGTAATGTCCTATAGCAGTCGTGGTCATCAACATGCCACGTGAGGCCGGTTCGTTAAACCATCCCATATTGAGTACCGGTTCGGGTTCGCAAGCACCCAGAAAATACCATTTCCCGTCAGCCCATGCTTCTACCCACGCATGATTATCATCAGTATGCGCCCATCGGGGGGTATATACTTGACGCGCCGGAATACCTACGGAGCGCAACGCGGCTACTGTAAAAGTAGACTCCTCACCACAACGTCCGAGCGCGTTCTTGACTGTGGCCAAAGGTGCGGAGGTGCGACTATCTGATGGTTGGTAAGATACTTTTTCATGACACCAATGATTTATCTCCAGAATAGCCTCCTTCATGCTCATGCCTGATACCCTCTCTTTGAGTTCCTCGTAAAAAACAGGGCGGCTCATATCAAGATTCTCATTATTGACTCTTACCGGCAATACGAAGTGTCGCCATTCACGGCTTGGCACTGCCTTACCCCACGGCATCTCATAACGGGCTCTCAATGCAGCCCGCACATTTGCCAGGTGATAATCAGTATCGTAGTCAAGAAGATCCGGCGTCGGTAGATAAGTATAAAGAAATTGAAGCGCTTCCTCTTCTTCCGTCGTTATATATTCATTCGTGGTGAAAGTCGCAAAGACGGCGGGTTGCTCTTTCATCCTCTCATCGAAATTAATCTTATCATTTGAACTGAAGACGGAAAGAGGGGTAAGAAAGGCGTAAATAGGAAATAAAAGAGAGAAAAGGGTCATTACCTTATATGTATTTTATCAAATAATTTCTTAACGATAGTAGCATCGGTGGCCATACGGGAATTTCCATCGTCGGCACTCCCCATTGAGGCTGCGGAGGTTTGTGATTTTCCCCTTAACAAGGAGCGAGCGGAAGCATGTATTTCATCAGCTTGAGACATCTTTAAAATCTCAATTACATTGTCAGGTGTGACACCTGCTCCTGCCATTATCTTAATGCGTCCGTCCGCATTCTCGTGAATGCGTCTTATCAGTTGCGCACCTTCGAGTGCATTTGGTGCTTGTCCTGATGTTAGAATACGTTTAAATCCAAGTGAGATGATTGTCTGCAGTGCCTCAAAAGGGTCGGTGGTCATGTCAAAGGCGCGATGAAATGTGGTGTCAGCATCGCCGGCTGCCTCTATGATTCTTTTGCAGAGATTGATGTCCGGTTTGCCGGATTCTGTTAATGCCCCGACGACAATACCTTGCGCACCGGCATTTATAGCTGCCTCTATATCTTGTATTATCAAATCTGTCTCATCTTGAGAATACACAAAATCACCGGCTCTCGGACGTATAAGTACATTAGTGGGAATGTGAGAGGAGGCATATCTTATCATACCGATGGATGGAGTGAGGCCCCCCTCTGACAATCCGCTGCATAGTTCGATTCTGTCGGCTCCCCCGACAATTGCGGCCTTCACTCCCTCCGGATCACCCGTGCATATTTCAAGTTTTGGCAATATCATTTTACTACTGAGGCTGCACCGAGGATGGCGGCATCAGCCTCCGGCAAAGTTGTGTTAAGAAATCTGATATCACTATCTTTATAAATCCATAAAAGATTATCTTCAAATGCCTTTCGCATACTCTTTTCAAAATATGGGAAGGCCTTAGCTACGCCACCGAAGAAGATAAATGCCTGAGGAGAAGAGAAGGCTGCAAAATCGGCGCAGGCCTTTCCTATTACACTTCCTGTCTCTTCCCAAACCTTTAATGCTATTTCATCTCCTTGAGCTGCCGCTTCCGCTATTGTCTTCGTAGTAAGCTGAGGGGTATCTTGAAGAAGCGAGTCTCTGCCTGAGAGAGTCATTATCTTCGCGGCTGTTGCTACGACTCCGCGAGCAGAGGCATAGGTCTCAAGACAGCCCCTTCTTCCGCAGGAGCATTCTCTTTCTGAATCGTAATATACCGGTATATGACCTAATTCGCCGGCGAGTCCGCGATATCCATGAAGTAGATTGCCATCACATATTATTGCCGATCCGACACCTGTGCCAAGTGTAATTACTATTACATCCTTGAGACCTCTGCCGGCTCCATAACGTATTTCTCCGAGAGCTGCCGCATTTGCATCATTATCAGCGTATGCCGGAATCCCAAATTCGTGCGATAAAGTTGTCGTGAGCGTAATAGGGGAGGACCACGGAAGATCAACAGCGCCGACAATCTCACCGGTGGAATAATTCACGCATGGCGCTCCGACTCCGATAGCTCTTAAAGATTCTATGGTAAGGCCATCAGCCTTCATGGCTTCCGATACCGCTTCCTTGAGAGCACATACGAAGTCATCGAATGATGAATATTTTGAGGTTGGTATTTTGCCACGTGACAAAATATTACCTTGCTCATCTACAATACCGAACGCCGTGTTCGTACCTCCGATATCAATTCCTAAGACATAATCTTTTGCCATCATCAGAAGATATTAAACACCCTATAAGACCCGAGTATTTCCCATGACAGGATGAAGATAAGAATAGTCGGCATAACGAAGAGCATGCTGTCTATACGGTCCAAAATGCCACCGTGTCCGGGTATCAGTTTGCCGGAGTCTTTGATATTGAGACTACGTTTCAGGCAAGATTCAAAGAGGTCGCCGTAAGTAGATGATACACAGATGAGAATTGAGGCAATAATCCAGAAAGTGAGACGGTCATGCACTCTGACAGCGCCAAGACTCCATGAAGTCAATCCGAGCACTACTCCGAAGGCTACGCAGAACAACAAACCGCCCACAAATCCCTCCCAAGATTTCTTGGGTGAGACACGCGGGAACATCTTGTGCTTACCGAAAAGAGTGCCCACACAGTATGCACCGGTGTCGTTAAGCCATATCATTATAAAGATAGCCAACACCGTCATGCCCGGCACACCATTTAAAGATAAATAAATTAAAGATGCTATTGGAATGCCGAGGTAAAGATACATCATGCTATCCTCACGAAAGGAGGATACTGCATTATCTGACCGGTCATATATCATGATTACCATTCTTCCCAAAAAGAGTATGATTGCCATGAGAATACCCACGAGGGGCAGGATGAGCGAACAAACAGTCAATATGTCATAGGCTATAAGCCATTTGGGCGACTTATCTTCACCCGAATACATAGCTTTAAACTCTATGACACTAAGCACTGCGAAGAGTAAGGCAAGCGTTACGACACCCGGATATCCGAGAAGGCACGCAAAGACAATAATCGCCACATATATAGCGCCGCTAACGGAACGAAGAAGAACGGGAGACATGACTATGATAATATGATTTAATTAGTGGTTAGATCGATTATTAAGATTTAGTCTTCATCGAGAACCGGGACTGCCGCGATATTATAGTTATGTTTTTTTATAAATCTTATAACATCTTTCTTTTGAGGTATCTCTTCGACGTCTATTTCAATTCGTCTTACGGCGTTATACGTCGAAGTATTGCTATGATAAACGTGACGGTAAGCCTTTGCAATCTCGTCGATAACACTCTTATCAAATCCACCTCTTTCCATCACAAAAGCATTTACTCCGGCATACTCTATGGGATTATGCGCCATAATGACAAAAGGAGGAACGTTGTTATTTACTCGACAACCACCTTTGACGAGTACCCAGTCTGCCACATCACAGCCTTCATGCACGAGCGAATTGGATGAGAAGATAGAATAGTTGCCTATCTTTACATCACCTGCAATTTTGACCGCATTGCCAAGCACACAATAGTCGCCTATAATGGAGTCGTGTCCGATATGCGATTGAGCCAAGATATACGAATTATTGCCGATGCGAGTCTCACCGCCGGGGTGGATGCTACGGTTGATGATGACGTGCTCACGTATGGTGTTGTTGTCACCGATAACGACGAGGCTGTCTTCTCCTTTCCAGCGGAAGTCCTGTGGTTCGGCTGCAATTACACAACCCTCATAAATCTTATTGTTATTGCCGATGCGTGCGCCGCTACGTATCGTAGCATTCGCACGTACAATACAGTTATTGCCGATGACGACATTCTTATCGATATATGCGAATGCTTCGATGACAACGTTCTCACCGAGTATTGCCTCCGGGTGAACGTAAGCGAGTGTACTGATATTTTTCATGGGAGATAAAGAGTTAGAGAATGTAATTTTTGAGAAATTATCTACCACCACCGGCAGCTTGATAGAGTTCGATGATGGCGGTCACTTTATTGTGCCAGCAGGCAAGACTGGTGAGTTGGGCTTGAAGAAGTCCGCTACGCGCTGTCAACACCTCAAGATAAGTGGTGGATTGGCCGAAGGATAACAGTTCCTCGGTATATTCTACCGACTTTGCCAATGCATCCACTTGCTGTTCTACCTGTATTCTCTTTTCGTGATTTTTCTTATATTTCACAAGTGCGTTACTTACCTCCGCAGAAGCATTGAGCACAGAATATTGGAAATTATTGAGGGCAATCTGCTGGCTTGCTTTAGCAGCTTGGAGAGTTGCGATGTTTTGTCCTCTGGAGAAAATAGGAGCGGTAAGGGAGCCGGCAAGTTGCACGAACCATTTTCCGGGATTTACGATAGCGCCCATAAGATTTGTAAAACCACCTTGCGGGGCTATGATAAGACTCGGGTAGAAATTGGCACGTGCCTGATTGGTGGCATAATATGCGGCTGCAAACCCTCTCTCGGCAGCACGAACATCAGGACGCACGGCAATGTAGCTTATCGGCAGACCCTGCATCAATTCATCCGGGAGGTTGAAGTCGAGAGATGAAGTCACTTCCCATTGTTGCGGATAGGTATTAAGAAGAAGAGAGAGGGTGTTCTGGGTAGCATGGATTGATTCTTCCAAATCCGGTATGCTGGCCAGAATACTGTAATAATTAGCCTCACTCTGTGCTACGGCGGCGGCAGTCACCATTCCGGCATCCTTCATCAACTTCATTGACTCCACCTGTTCGCGCCAGATATCCGAAGTGCGACGAGTGAGGTCGAGTTGCTGATTGAGCATCACAAGCGCATAGTAGGTGGAGGCCACACCGCATACGATACGGGAGCGAACCATATCACGGGTATCTTGAACTTGCTCGTACGACATTTGAGCGCCACGCTTGCGATTGAGTAATTTTCCGAATACATCTATTTCCCAACTGATTGACAGCGGAATAGTGTAACTCCAATTCATCTTGCCACCCCCGTAAGATGCACCGGCCCCGTTAGGGCTTAATGCTACGGAAGGAAAGTAACTTAATTTTGAACCCTTCAGTTGCGCAGCTGCGATATCCACATTCAATGCAGCATTATATAAGTCAGTATTATTGTCGATAGCTGTCTGTATGAGGGTCTGGAGTTGCGGGTCGGTGAAAACGTCACGCCATCCCAAATATGGGAGGGAAGCCGAGTCCGCCTCCTGGTCAAGCGCCTTCTTATAGTCTGCAACGACAGCGTTGTCAGTGGGCAACTCATATTTCTTATAGATGTTGCAACTGCTCAGTGAAAGCGCGATGATAAGCAGTGCGGTTATATTTGATTTTTTCATTTATACAGTCTTATTAAAATTTTGAAAATCAGTTGTGTTGCTTTATGGAATACTGTTCAATCTCAGAAGTAAGTTTTGAATTATCAGTATCTTTCCACTTATAGGGACTGATCTTCTCCTGTATTTTCTGGCAAATTACGAATAGAGCCGGCACTATGAGCACCTGCAGTATCATGCCGATAAGCATACCACCGATAGCACCCGTTCCTAACGTTCTATTACCGTTGGCACCGGCGCCTGTGGCAAACATCAGCGGCAACAGACCGATAATCATGGCGAGTGAGGTCATGAGGATAGGACGCAGACGAGCCACCGCACCGCGAATGGCAGCATTGACGATACTCATGCCTGTACGTCGGCGTTCAAGTGCAAACTCCACGATAAGGATGGCGTTCTTGGCAAGCAGACCAATAAGCATAATCAGAGCGATTTGCAAATATATATTATTGGCGATATCGAAAATGCGGGCAAAGATGAATGTACCCATAAGTCCGAAAGGCACGGAGAGAATAACTGCCCAAGGCACGATATAACTCTCGTATTGGGCGCTAAGCAAGAGGTATACAAATAGAAGCACAAGTCCGAATATTATTGCAGTCTGACCTTCCGACTGTCCGGCTTCCTCACGTGTCAAGCCGGAGTATTCATATCCGAAACCCGTAGGAAGAGTCTGGGCTGCTACCTCTTCAATAGCATTGATAGCCTGACCGGAAGAAACTCCGGGAGCCGGCGAGCCGGTGACAGCAATAGCGGTAAACATGTTAAAGCGTGATATGACGTCGGGACCGTATACGCGAGTAAGCTTGACAAAGTTGTCGATGGGAGCCATTTCGTCACCGTTACGCACCTTGATCTGTTTAAGTGTCTCCGGAGATACACGTGCATCCGGATTGGCCTGCATCATAACGCGATACAGTTTGCCGAAACGGTTGAAGTTGCTAATATACATACCACCATAATAGCCCTGTAATGCAGTAAGAATTGCATTTTGGGTAAGACCGGCTTGCTTAACTTTTGCCACATCGATATCCACCATATACTGGGGGAAGGTGGGATTGAAGGTAGAATAAGCCATCTGAATTTCAGGACGCTGATTGAGCGCTGCAATAAAATGCTGATATACCTGGAAGAAGTTGTTCAGATCACCACCCGTCTTATCCTGTAGTCGCAGCTCAAAACCGTTGGTAGCGGAGAAACCGGAAATCATAGGCGGCTTGAAGAACATGATACGACCATTGTGGATAGAGGCGGTCTTGGCAAACAATTCCTGTAATACAGCGTCGGCATCACGGTCACGCTTCTCCCAATGTTTCAACTTGATGATAAATGAGCCGTAAGTATTACCCTGACCACCGATAAATGAATATCCGGATATCGCTGTACGGTCTTGGATTTCGGGTATGGTGCCGCAAACGCTGTCCACCTTATCCATTATCTCTTGAGTTCGTTCCTGTGAGGTGGCCGGTGGCATATCTACAACGCCCATTACCGTACCGGTATCCTCGTCGGGAATCATTCCGGTCGCAGTAGTATTCATCAGATAGACAAGAACACCGACACTCACTGCAACGATGAGCAGTGATGCCCATTTAAATTTGACGAAAAACTTGGTAGCTTTATCATATTTCCTGAGCAGAGCATCAAATCCGACATTAAACCAGTAGAAAAATCTCTGCTTGAAGCTAAGTTTCTTTGAATCAAGTTTCTTAGAATCGGGAATTGTGCCGTCGAATTCTTCATTGTCAATCCCTTCTGTAATCTCGTCTTCGCCCTTGTGCGGCTTAAGGAAGAGAGCACAGAGAGCCGGTGAGAGCGTAAGCGCATTAATAGCGGAGAGACCGATGGCCATAGCCATTGTCAGACCGAATTGACGGTAGAACACACCGGATGTTCCTCCGAGGAATGATACCGGAATAAACACAAGCATCATCACCAGAGTGATGGATACGATAGCGGAAGAAATCTCATTCATCGCATCGATGGCGGCCTTGCGTGAGGATTTATATCCTTCATCAAGTTTGGCATGGACCGCCTCCACGACCACTATCGCATCATCGACCACTATGGCGATTGCCAATACGAGAGCAGACAGAGTCAGCAGGTTGAGCGAAAATCCGAAGATAAGCATCAATCCGAATGTGCCTATCAACGCTACCGGGATAGCAATCATCGGAATGAGCGTGGAGCGGAAATCCTGCAAGAAGATGAACACCACGAGGAACACCAGGATGAATGCCTCAATGAGTGTCTTGACCACCTCCTTCATAGAAGCAAAGAGGAAGTCATTGACGTTCATGGTGACATTAATAGTCAATCCCTCCGGGAGTTCTTTCTGGAATTCATCCAATTGCTTGGTGATAGCGTCAATAACGGCAGTGGCGTTGGAGCCGGCTGCCTGGAAGATAAGGGCGGCACTACCGATGTGGCCATTATTTTTATTGGTAAATCCGTAGCTGAGACGGCCAAGTTCGACATCGGCTACATCTTTAAGATGCAGCATTTCGCCGTTGGCATTGGCCCTTATGATAATATTCTCAAAATCTTGCTCATTCTGGAGACGTCCCTTGTATTTCATTACATATTGGAACGACTGGTTGCCCTGCTCACCGAATTGACCGGGAGCTGCCTCAATATTCTGTTCTGCAAGTGCTGCGGATATGTCAGAAGGCATCAATTTATATTGAGCCATAACATCAGGCTTCAGCCAGATGCGCATTGAATAGTCAGAGCCCATCACCATGGCATCACCAACACCCGAGATTCGTTTGATGACGGGAATGATGTTGATTGCCATATAGTTTTCTATGAAATCCTGAGAATATCTATCATCAGGAGAATACATATCGAAGACGATAAGCATAGAAGACTGACGCTTGGCAGTGATGACACCCACTTGATTGACCTCAGAGGGAAGGAAGGAAGCGGCTTTAGCTACGCGGTTTTGCACATCGACGGCGGCCATATCAGGGTCTGTGCCGGGCTTAAAGTAAACCTGAATGGTGGCTGCACCGGTATTTGTGGCCGATGAATACATATAGTCCATATTTTCAGCACCGTTGATTTGTTCCTCAAGAGGAGCGATAACTGAATTCAATACAGACTGAGCGTTAGCACCGGTATAGGTAGTGGATACCTGAATGGTGGGTGGGGCAATATTGGGGTATTGCTCGATTGGGAGAGATATCAGGCCGAGAACACCGAATATCACGATAAATATCGAGATGACGGTAGAGAGTACCGGCCTATTGATAAAGGTGGATAACTTCATGATGTATTATCTTGATATATCGTTTCATTTTTTAGGTGAAATCTGCATACCGTCCTTCACAGATATGCCGACACCCTCTACTACTATTCTCTCGCCGGGCTTAAGTCCTGAAGTGACGATATAATTCTTGCCGTCACTATTCTTCGAGATTTCTATAGGACGCTGATGCACGATACTGGAGTCATTGACAACATATACAAATTTAAGATTTTGTATCTCAAATGTTGCATTTTGAGGTATAAGTATCGTAGAGTCGAAAGTATTGGGGAGGAGCACCTTGCCGGTATTGCCGCTATGGAGCATACCTGAGGGATTGGGGAATATGGCTTTGGCCTGTGCAGAGCCTGTTTTTGCATCAAGCACACCGGAAATAGAGACAATTCGTCCCGGCTGTCCGTATACTTCTCCGTTGGCGAGCACCAAAGAGACCGGTGGCAAAGAGTCAATAGCCTGACGGATAGTGCGAGCGCCATTATCAGTGAGAGCGAGCAGCTCCTTTTCATTAAGTGAAATGAGAGCCTGCATATCACCATTATTGGAAAGAATTGTAAGAAGAGTGCTCGGACTTACCAAAGTACCCTCCTTATAATCTATTGTACCTACAACGCCGGCCACGGGAGCGGTGACAGTCGAGTAGCTGAGATTTTTGCGTGCTGAGACAAGATTGGCGTTAGCCTGATTGAGCATTGCCTTTGCACTATTGAGAGCATCTACAGAGGTCTGGTAAGCCGGCGCTCCGATAATGTTCTTATCAAGAAGTATCTTATTATTGTTGGCATTAGTCTGGGCAGTATTCACGTTAGCTTGTGCCACCTGCACCTGAGCAGCCGCTGCGTCTACGGCAGCCTGAAGGGCTACTTTGTCTATCTGGAAAAGCACCTGACCTTTGCTGACGGTTTGGCCTTCGGTAACGCATACCTTAGTCAGAAAGCCGGAAATCTGAGGACGTATCTCCACATCGTTTTCACCTTCCAGCGTGCATGGAAATTCAGTGTTTATTACCGCATCAGACTCACCTATAGTGAGGACTGCGAGTTCAGGGGCTTGCTGCTGTTGCTGAGCCTCTTGTTTTTTACATCCGGTGACACACAGCATTGCGCATGAAAGTGTAGCCACAAGAAATTTTGTTGTCTTCATAAATATAGAGTATAGTTAAAATCAAAAAATAAATCAAAATTGGTGTCTTAATCCTCCTCCTTATCAAAAACAGGAGGGATGCCCGGATCATCGTCATTATCCGACGGAGAAGTATTGGAGCCTACGGACTTATCGTCGGAGTGAGATACGGATGAAGCCTCGAGGCGCTTATTTTCATCTTTTTTATTCAGTTCCATTATCTCATCGGTGCGACTTTTCCATTTACGGGGTCCGAGCACTTTTTGCACATCGTCGTGATAGATCACCTCATCCTTTACGAGCATGTCACGGAGTGTATTATGCTGCTTGGCATACTCTCTCAAAATTGACTTGGCTCGTTCATACTGTTCGTTGACTATACGATTTACCTCCTCATCGATTACCTTTGCTGTCTCTTCGGAGTAAGGTTTGCTGAAACCATAATCTTGTCCGGTAGAGTCGTTATAGTTGATATTGGGGAGTTTATGGCTCATTCCATACATAAGCACCATCGAACGAGCTATTTTGGTACATTTCTCCAGATCATCAGAAGCACCGGTGCCTATTTGACCGAGGAAAACCTCTTCAGCTGCTCTTCCTGCCAGCAGGCCGCACATAGTATCTTCAAGTGCCTGAGTGGGAATAATCTGTCGAGCCTCAGGCGCATACCAAGCAGCTCCGAGTGCGCGTCCGCGAGGCACGATAGTAACTTTTACGAGCGGATTGCCAAATTCGGTCATCCACGTCACAGTAGCATGACCGGCCTCATGAGTGGCAATAGCAAATTTTTCATCGTTGGTAATTACGCGGGAGCGCTTTTCAAGGCCACCGACTATTCTATCGATAGCCGCCATAAAGTCAGACGTCTCGATAGTCTTCTTATTATTTCTGGCAGCAATCAGGGCTGCTTCATTACATACGTTGGCTATTTCAGCGCCGGAGAAGCCCTGAGTCTGGCGCGCCAGTTGCTCGATATCCAAATGGCTGTCCACTTTCAAATTACGCAAATGGACGTTGAAAATCTCGATACGGTCGGTTAATTCAGGCAGATCAACATAAATCTGACGGTCGAAACGTCCCGGACGTAGGAGAGCCTTATCGAGCATATCAGCACGGTTGGTAGCAGCAAGAATAATAACTCCATTATTGGAGCCGAAGCCGTCCATCTCAGTGAGCATTTGGTTGAGGGTGTTTTCACGCTCGTCATTGCTACCCATATTAGGATTCTTGCCACGCGCACGACCTACGGCATCAATTTCATCGATAAAGACAATACAGGGAGCCTTCTCTTTAGCTTGCTTGAAGAGATCGCGGACGCGTGCAGCACCCACACCTACAAACATTTCAACGAAATCCGAACCCGAAATTGAGAGGAAGGGAACGTTTGCCTCACCGGCTACTGCCTTTGCAAGCAGGGTCTTACCTGTGCCCGGAGGGCCTACAAGAAGTGCGCCTTTGGGAATCTTGGCACCCAAATCTGTATAACGCTGAGGATTTTTAAGAAACTCTACGATTTCTTCAATCTCCACTTTGGCTTCAGCAAGACCGGCTACATCTTTGAAGGTCACATTCGTGCCGTCTGATTTATCAAATACTTTAGCCTTAGACTTGCCTACGCTGAAGATACCTCCACCTCCGGAAGGACCGCTCATACGCCTTGACATAAATACCATAAAGGCAATGATAAGAGCTATAGGACCGAAATAATAGAGAATCTTTATCAAGTCGGAACCACGCTCGTATGATACGGCTATCTCAGGCTTACCTTCCTTCTGAAGTTGCTCATTCCAGGTGTCTATCTTATCTTGAATCTTACTCGCACTCGGAATTACGGCTTTTATTTTAGCGTCTTCAGAGTCGGCAAATGCAGAATTAACATTGATTTTTTGGTTTTTGATTCCTTGCTTGGTAAGCGTGCCTTCAGCTAAACCGTTTTCAGAGTATACCTCAATCTTGCTTATATCACCGGCGAGGGCTGCCTGTTCGAATTTGGTCCAATTGACTTCCACCACCAGTTGGTTGTCCTGAAAGTAGTATAAGGCCAACAGTGCCAAGACGATAAAGGCATACATCCAATACATATTGAGCATTGGGCGTTTGTTGCCTCCTCTATTATTTTTGGGTGTAGGTATTATTGCCATATAGATTTTAAATTGAGTATGTTACAGGTTGTTATATTCTATCTCAGTTACGTCACCATCGCTCCATAATTCCTCAAGATTATAGAACTCACGCGTTTCGGGTTGGAAAACGTGAACAATCACGTTGCCGTAATCAATGATGATCCACTGCGCATTTCTGAATCCATCGGTATGATATGGTTTGACATGCAATTTTTTGCTTACTTCATCTATGATGCTGTCGGCAATAGCAGAAACCTGAGTCGACGTGCGGCCCTGGCAGATTATAAAGGCAGAAGCTGATGCCGTAGCTATCCCGTTCAGGTCTATAAGAGTGATGTTTTGTCCTTTCTTATCTTTAATAGCCTCAATAATAGTTGATTCCAATTTATTTATGGAGTTCATTCAAATCAATTTCTTTTGTTGGTTGGTAATGGATATTTACATTTCAGTAGTCCGACAAATCCGTCGGACACTATAACTATAACAACTTATCGTCAAATTCTATCACAAATTTACAAAAAAAAGCCGATATATTATCGGCTTATAAGAATTATATGATGAATACAACTACATCAAATGAAAGGAGACTGAGAATCGATTCTTAAGTATTTGTATAGCGGCTTTCTATTACTTGCCAATCCACAATATCCCAAAGTTTGCTGAGATACTCAGTTCTTCGGTTTTGATAATCGAGATAGTAAGCGTGTTCCCACACATCAAATACGAGAAGGGGAGTGAATCCGTCAGTCAGGGGATTACCGGCATTCTGCTTCTGTATGATAAATAGGCTGCCTGACGTGTCAGCTGCGAGCCATACCCAACCGGAACCGAAAAGCGTAGCACCTGCATCAACAAATGCTTTCTGGAACTCCTCAAACGAGCCGAATTGCTCTTCGATTTTCTCCATCAATTTACCCCCCGGCACTTTTTGCCCTTTAGGTGCAAACTGGAAGAAGTAGAATATATGATTCCATGCTTGGGAGGCATTATTGAAGAGTTTTCCTTCGCTCTTCATTATTATTTCCTCCAGTGGCATATTAGCATACTCAGTATCCTCTATAAGAGTATTGAGTGTATCGATATAAGCTTTTTCGTGCTTACCGTAGTGGTAGTCGATTGTCAATGCGGAAATCACCGGATCTAAAGCGTCCGGAGCGTAAGGAAGTCGTGGTTGTATGAATTTCATAGTCTTGGCGGTGTTAATATTTTGTTTACTCTATTAACGCGCAATAACTACTGAGGGTTCATAAGTTCAATCGAAAATGGCATCCCAGTCTTTCCATACAGGCTGATATCCGTGCACTTTTATCGCTTGTTCCACTTGCGCCGGTGTGCGTCCGTCAGACACTTCAAACTGCTCCAACTCTTCGCTTGGGTGAGAGTATCCGCCCGGTTCTGTGCGACTTCCCGCGCTCATGGATGTGACGCCAAGGGTCATCATATTATCTCGGAAAGTCTCTGATTCGCGCGTAGAGTAGGAGATATCGGCATCATGATCGAATATACGGAAGGCGAATGTGAGTTGTGCCAGCTGTCGGTCAGAGATAATGCTTTTGGGTTTAAACCCACTCTCGGACGGGCGCATACGGGGAAAATTGACTGAATACTTGGAGCGCCAGTATTTCTTTTGCAGATAGCGAAGATGTCGAGCTAACATCACCACATCACCGCGCCAGTCTTCAAGTCCGAGAAGAGCACCCATGCCAATCTTATGTACTCCTGCTTCTCCCATACGGTCATAGCCGTTAAGACGCCAATCAAAATGGCTCTTCATCCCCTTCGGATGATATTTCTTATACGACTCGCGATGATAGGTCTCTTGAAAGCATACCACTCCATTGAGACCGGCATGCGTGAGACGCTCGTAATCTGCAGAACGCATAGGTTGCACCTCAATGGTCATATTGTGGAAATAGGGACGACATATCTTGAGTATGTTCTCAAGATAGTCCACGCCGCAGAGAGATGGATATTCTCCGGCTACGATGAGAAGGTTTTCGAAAGGTCCTAAAGCACGAATGGCTTTACATTCTTCTTCTACTTGCTCCGGAGTCAATACCACTCTTTTAAGGTCGTTGTCGTGGTTGAATCCACAATATACACATTTGTTGGTGCAGGCATTACCCACATACATCGGCACATAAAGCGATATTGTCTTGCCGAAGCGTTCGGTGGTAAAAAATCTGCTGAGTGCAGCCATTTCCTCCAAGTAGGGAGCAGCAGCCTCAGATATCAGGATAGCAAATTCTTCCGGAGTCAAAGCCTCACGGGCGGCTCTGGCTTTGGAGAGCACTCTTCTCACATCAGCATCGGTAGCATTCTCTACCAGCGAGATGGTGTCATCCCAGGAATACCGGTCAATAATATCAGCATAACCGCGACCAAAAATATGGTCGCGGTCAGGATCAGAGTATTTTTTCATCGGTCACATGCCTCCTCGATATTCTGAGAAATTCTCATCGCACAGAAGTTGGGACCACACATCGTGCAAAAACGGTCGTCCGCGTCAGGTGCATTTCTTCTTGACTCAAGATAATATCGCTTGGATTTTTCGGGATCAAGAGATAGATTAAACTGGTCTTTCCATCTAAACTCATAGCGGGCTTTGCTAAGAGCGTCATCACGCACGTTGGCTCCCGGAAATCCTTTAGCCAGATCAGCGGCATGCGCTGCGATTTTATATGTGATTACACCCTCGCGCACATCTTCCAATGTTGGAAGAGATAGATGTTCCTTAGGGGTAACATAGCAAATCATGGATGTGCCGAGATTTGATATGATGGCAGCGCCGATAGCAGAGGTGATATGATCATATCCGGGGGCGATATCTGTGGTGAGCGGGCCAAGCGTATAGAAGGGAGCGTAATTGCACTCTTTCTGTTGTTTCTCCATATTCTCGGGGATTTTGTGCATGGGCACATGTCCGGGACCCTCAATCAGTACTTGCACGTCGTGCTCCCAAGCCTTCTTACACAAGCGGCCTAATACTTCCAGTTCGAGGAATTGAGCACGGTCGTTGGCGTCATGAGTGCTTCCGGGACGCATGCCGTCACCAAGTGATACAGCCACGTCATACTTGTTGAGTATTTCGCATATTTCATCAAAATGAGTATAGAGGAAGCTCTCTTCATTGTGAAGCACACACCATTGGGTCATAATAGAGCCTCCGCGTGACACGCATCCGGTGAGTCTTTCCTTAACGAGCTGAGCGTGTTCTTTCAAGACACCGGCGTGGATGGTGAAATAGTCGACGCCCTGTTCACATTGCTCAATCAATGTGTCTCGATATATCTCCCACGTTAGTTTTGAGACATCACCGTTTACCTTTTCAAGCGCTTGATAGATAGGCACAGTACCGACAGGCACCGGGCAATTACGCACTATCCACTCGCGTGTTTCGTGTATATTGTCTCCGGTAGAGAGATCCATCAGTGTGTCGCCACCCCAATAGCAGCTCCATACCGCTTTAGCCACTTCCTCTTCAATGCCGGAAGAGAGGGCGGAATTGCCGATGTTCGTATTCAGTTTTACGCTGAAGCCGGCTCCTATGATCATAGGTTCCGCCTCCGGATGATTGATATTGGCAGCGATAATGGCTCTGCCGGCTGCTATCTCGTCACGGACGAATTCCGGTGTGATATGTGTCTTGATGCCTCGGCGTTCATTGTCAAGGTTTTCGCGTATCGCTACATATTCCATCTCCGGGGTAATAATACCCTTGCGTGCGTAATGCATCTGTGTGACACGATGGCCCTCTTTAGCACGGCGAGGTTTGTATGTCATCGGGAAGCGGATGGCATCCAATTCCTTCATTTCGCGACGCTGCTTACCATAGCTGCTGGTGATGTCATCCATCTCTATGGTATCATCACGATCTATAACCCACTGCTCACGTATACGGGGCAAACCCTTATTGATGTCAATCTTGATATTATTGTCAGTATACGGTCCGCTGGTGTCATAGATTGTTATATCATCATTAGGATATTCTACTCGCTTACCGTTTTCTATCTTTACGGTAGGATATTGGTGCACTACACGCATACCTACCTTAATGGGATGAATAGTACCATCCACATATACTTTTTCTGAGTTCGGATATGCCGATACGTCTATATTTTCAATATTCATATTAACTATCTAATTTAAAAGTCAAGGAATGAAGTGAGGGGAGAGGTTGCCACTGCATTTTTGCTGACACCTCCGAGTCCGGCACGATAAGCATCGCGTCCGGCTTTTACTGCATATTTGAATGCTTCGGCCATCATGACAGGATTGCCTGCCACGGCGATAGCCGTATTGACAAGCACGGCGTCAGCACCCATCTCCATAGCGGCTGCTGCATGTGAGGGGGCACCTAATCCGGCATCTACTATTACCGGCACAGAGCTCTGTTCGATTATGATTTCAAGCATATCACGTGTTACGAGTCCCTTGTTAGTGCCGATAGGAGCGCCCAATGGCATCACTGCAGCCGTGCCAGCCTCCTCAAGCAACTTGCATAATACGGGATCTGCTTGAATATAGGGCAGCACAACAAAACCAAGTTCGGCCAACTTTTCAGTTGCCTTCAGAGTCTCGATAGGATCAGGCATCAAATATTTCGGATCCGGATGAATTTCCAATTTGATAAAATCAGTGTGAAAAATCTCCCTGCTCATCTGAGCGGCAAGCACGGCTTCTTCGGCATTTCGCACACCTGAAGTATTTGGCAAGAGTTGTACGTTTTCCCGGTTAATATGAGTAAGCATATCATCAGTAGCTTCATTCATCATATTGACTCTCTTCATGGCTACCGTGATCATCTGCGAACCGGAAGCCAGGATTGCCTCCTGCATGATTTCAGAAGATGGAAATTTGCCGGTACCCACAAACAATCGTGAGGTAAACTCGCGATTTCCTATCTTTAGGATATCTTCAGTCATAAGTTCTGTTTTTTAGACCCCGGTGGGCATCAAATTGATAAAATCCCTTGTTGCTTTCACCATATCCTCAGCATGGGCTATAGCGCCACTGACAGCAATTCCGTTGAGTCCGGCTTCCAATAGAGGCTCGACATCTTCAAGACGAATACCCCCTACAGCTACGCGAGGCGTCTCTATTTGTTCCGCTTCCATTCGTTGACTTAGAGCAGTCTCGCCTTCTAATCCCAATACCGGTGCGAGATTCTTCTTGGTAGTCGTCTCTCTATATGGACCGATACCGATATAGTCAATGTCAAGAGATCTGACGGCTGCTATGTCATCAAATGTATTGGCAGTCACTCCAATGATTGCTAAAGGACCGAGTTCGACACGAGCCTTGGATGGCAGCATGTCAGTCTTGCCAAGATGCACACCGGTAGCGTTGACATCACGGCAGACGTCCACATAATCATTTATAATGAGATAAGCATCTACGGGATCACATAATTCCTTGACTTTTTTAGCCATTTCAGTGACCTCTTCTTTTGAAGCATCCTTCATGCGGAGTTGTATCCATCGGCAACCACCCTCAAGAACAGCCTTTACCTGATCCAAGATTGAATGGCTGCAATCCGTATTAGTAATGTATTGTAACATGGCAGATTAAGAATTTATATTTTATATATCTACGGTCGTCAATCAGACCCCGGCTCAATAAACAATGTAAACGAAGGGGTCTTAGAAGACGCGCAAGTGCAAATATAATAATTTATAATGATAGGAGGATAGGATTATTTGAAAAAATAACCTAACATTGCTGCTCCGGCAAATCCGGTTTCTTTTAAATGGTTGAAAGTATTAGGGGTAATGCCCCCTAAGGCTATTACCGGAATATTTAGAGCCGGTAGAATGTTGCAAAGCATATCAATGTCAAACCGACTGTGATAACCGGCTTTGGAAATTGAATCAAAAATAGGGGAGAGCGTGGCATAATCAAGAGGAAGAGTGCTTTCTTTCAATTCTTCGATGGTATGAAAAGACCTTGATAGACGCATCTTTTCTCCATCCTTTCTATGTAATTTTTGGGTACTGAGTTTATTTAATTCGCTTTCATCAGTACGAGAATTGATATGAAGCCCCCCTATATTATATACTTCCGCTAAGGAAAAGGTGTCATGTAAAGTGATACGGTGATGCAGTCGCGTCGGAATGCGCTCAAGCAACTCTTTTAGGTTATTTATTGACGCAGAAGGCTTACGCAAATGAATATAATGGACGTTATTAGTGTCCAGCAAGTATACTATAGTATCAATTTCAGATAAGAGATCCTCTCCTTCTTTTATAAGAGGCTGAGTAATACCAATTATTAAAAATTGGTTGTCCATAACATCAGAGGATTGATCGATATCGTATTTATCAGATTCCATCACCCGCCGAAGGCAGCGGAGATGATTACCAGATTATCATTGTCTTTCAAGTCAGTGATATCCCATTTATCTTTGGAGATAAGGTGACTGTTCAGTCCTACGGCCGTGCCTTGCTCTTTAAGTTTAAGATAAGAAATCAGTTGAGCCACATTTGATACATTGGCGGGAACGTCTTCTTTACGATTGTTGATATATAGTAACATAGTTTTATCTGTTTAATTTAACTAACGAAGTATTGCTCGGAATTAGTATATCTATTATGTACTTATAGCTTTCCAGAGTGTAGGACCATATCCACTGCCAAACTGTCTGTTTTGACCATCCTTCAATGCTCTTGCTACAAATATTTGTGCTCTTTTGGCACTTTCCCGGATATCATATCCTTGCGCCAAATAAGAAGCCAATGCTGTAGAATAGACGCATCCTGTGCCATGAGCATTGGACGTATCAACTCGCTGCGTGATGAATTCCGCTATCAGGTTGCGTTCGGCATCAAATAATCTGTCAGTAGTGAAATCTTTTTGCTCACCATGTCCTCCTTTGACTATAACATATTGGCTTTCTATTTTCTGAAGAAAGGCATCCTCTTTGAGATTAGGAGTTGTGACAAAACAGATGGAAGAGAGTTGCTCCATTGCCTTGCTATATAGATTCGGCTTATCACCTATGAGAGAACTGCCGAAAGTTGGCGCAATAATCGGATCATACACTATTTTAACTCTCCTGTAAAAAGGGTAGAGAAATGCTTTAACGGCCTCTACAATCTCAATATCGGGAAGCATTCCAATCTTTACAGCATCTGGGATGAAATCATCAAAAATAGCCTCCAACTGCCTGATCACTGTAAGAGCGTCCATAGGGATAATATCCTTAATGCCGGATGAATTTTGTATCGTAACACAACTCACCGCTGTAGCGCAATATGCACCCAACGAAGCAGACGTGCGTATATCCGCCTGAATTCCGGCGCCGGCTATTGAGTCGCTTCCACCGATAGAGACGATTTTGGCAAGATTCTCCATTATTACAGACAATTCCTAAAACCAGTACTATTCTGTAGTTCTATCCTTTTCCGGCAAAGCAGACTCTATCTCTTTACGACATTGAGCCATGAGAACTTTGGTATTAAATCCTTTTTCACCGGGATAGATAGGCTTATGGATAGTAAGAGTGATAGTGGTGGGGGTGGCGCAATAAGTAGTGCGTGGCATGGCTTTGAATGACCCGTCAATGGTAATAGGCACTACCGGCAATTTAAATTCAGAAGCGAGCATGAAGGCGCCTCGCTTGAAAGCAATCATTTTACCGTCAAAGGTGCGACTCCCCTCAGGGAAAATTACAAGCGACATACCGTCTTTAAGAGTGCTTTCAGAATGTTCGATAGTCTCCCGGATACCGGAGATTTTAGAGTCGTCTACGAATATATGCCCGGCACGCTTACATGCGTAACCAACCAGAAAAATCTTTTCCAGTTCTTTCTTCATGAGCCATTTGAAGTCATGGTTGAGGTATCCGTAAATCGACCATATATCGAATGCTCCCTGATGATTAGCCACAAAAACATAGGAAGTTTTGGCGTCAATATTTTCGCGACCGTTTACCTTTACCTTTACTAAGAGCAGACAGCAAACAGCCCGGCTCCATAAATGAGCCGGGTAATATCCCCAGAAATGGTTTCCAAAGAGACTTGTCATTATAATGGTGATGATAGCTGTTATGACTGTTAGAACAAACAGCACCGGCACAGCAATACACCATTGGTATATCAGATACAGAATTCTTATCATTATAAGATGTAAAGGTATTATTCGCCTGTAGAGGGGGCTACGAGTTTGTAGCCTTTGCCATGAATATTGATAATCTCGATATCGGGATCAGCCTTCAATATCTTACGTAATTTGGTGATGTATACATCCATACTGCGAGCGTTGAAGTAATTGTCATCCACCCATATCGTTTTAAGCGCATAGTTGCGCTCCAACACATCGTTAAGATTACGGCAGAGCAATGCGAGAAGTTCTGACTCCTTGGTAGTGAGTTTGGTCACTTTGCCGTCATCTAAGGTAAGCGACTGCTTTTGTGTGTCGAATACAAATTTACCCAGACGGAATACAGTCTCGTTTTGATCTCTCTTTCCCTTGACTCGACGCATGATGGCACCTATGCGAAGCAGAAGTTCTTCCATAGAGAAAGGTTTGGTAACATAGTCGTCAGCTCCAAGTTTAAAGCCTTCAAGCACGTCATCCTTCAGATTTTTGGCTGTGAGAAACATTACCGGCATATCCGGATTTACATTTAATATTTCTTGAGCTAAAGTGAAGCCGTCTTTCTTGGGCATCATCACGTCAAGTATACAGAGATCGTATGCATGTT
Source organism: uncultured Sangeribacter sp. (assembly GCA_964456155.1). Taxonomy (GTDB): domain Bacteria; phylum Bacteroidota; class Bacteroidia; order Bacteroidales; family Muribaculaceae; genus Lepagella. The sequence continues at coordinate 35,061 of CAYVZJ010000004.1, read as the reverse complement.
GCATGAAAGATTCATATCCCTCCTCTCCGTTGGCGCAAAGCGTTACATTAAAACCCTTTGCCTGAAGAAATTCTCTCAATAATGTGCCGAGATTTTCATCATCCTCACATAGCAATATTTTTATCTTGTTATCCATAGTATAATTCTTTTATATTGTTTTAACACTTTTGCGAGATATAAGTTTTAAAAAATATTAAATAATACCTATTTTTCTCTGTAAAGACTTGCTTTTTGTAATATCAAGTCCATTGGCGATGTTAATTACTTCCTACGGTTGGGAGGGTGATGATAAATTCCGACCACTTTCCGGGGTCACTTTCAACCTCTATATGTCCTCCGAATATGTTGACCATCTTTTTTACGTAGGCAAGTCCGAGTCCAAAACCTTTTACGTCATGGAGGTTGCCGGTGCTCACACGATAAAACTTATCGAATATTTTCTTCAAATCCTCTTTCTTGATACCGATGCCATTGTCTTTAACTCTGATTTCTATCTTGTCGGTTCCAATATTGCGCGTGGAGACAACGAGGTGCGGCTCAGTGTCTTTCTTCATATATTTGATGGCATTGTCCAGAAGATTGAATATGACGTTGGTGAAGTGCATTTCATCAAGATACACTTCACTATTGGCGGCATCAAGATGTATCGTTATGTCGCCTCCGAGTTTCTCAACCTTCAGATTTTGAGTATTCACTACATTACTGATAATGCTGTTGGCATCTACAGTGTTGAAATTAAGCGAACCTCCGGCGTTGTCAAACATAGAGAGTTGCAAAACCTTCTCTACCTGAAAACGCAATCGTTTTGACTCATCGTTGATTACGCCGGCTATGTGCTTGAGAGTAGCCGGCGACTTGAGCATAGAGTCGTCATTGAGCATTTGTGCAGCGAGAGAAATCGTAGATATTGGAGTCTTGAACTCATGCGTCATATTGTTGATAAAATCAGCCTTCATTTCGGTCAATTTCTTTTGTCTGAAGGCAAGCATAATGGTATAGATGAATATCACCAACAAGATGAGCGTCAATGCCAAGGCGGGTATGATAAATCTGACGGATGAGTAGATATAATTGCTTTTGCCGGGAAATTCTACAAGCAGTTTATATTTATTGTCGGTATTGGGAAAGAGAGGCGTAGAGTATATCTCCAGACCGGTGTCTGCAAAACCTCGGGTACGATAGATATATGTGCCCTGTTCATTAACGATGGCAAAGACAAAGGGTAATGTCAAACCGTTGGAGGCGAGCTGCTCGGTAAGAATATTCTTAACGAGAACAGAGTCCGCACGCTGAGTGATGGTGCGATTGCTGGCATTTCTCATTATATTGAGGATTACCTCATTAAGTAGTCCTCTCTGATACAAGTAATGAGAGCGTATACTCTCCTGCATTGCTTTATATCTTTCTGTGATATCGGTTGTGGCAGAAGGAAATTGGATGTGTGATACGGCATTTTGGCCTTTATCATGGCTGGATAATGATGTGATGGTCATTTGATTGCCATTCTTATCTATAAGCAGGGATGACTCCATCATGTTGATATCCTCCTCAAGATAGTAGAGGGTTTCCCTTCGCTCGAGCTCTTCAACCGTGGAATGCATCGAACGAATTACGTTTTCGGAAAATTGGCTCTCCCTCATCTTTACCATATTTTCGATATAGGTGATCTGAAAGTATAGCAATGCTCCGAAAGTGATAGCCATCACTATAGTAAGAAGCCATATGATTGATTTTTTCATGCCGAGGTATCATTTTTTGTGGAAAGGGGTCTTAGAGAAGATCCGGTGTTTTTTATATATTTTAACAAAAAGTGTCGAACTTATGTTTCAGATACATCCCTTCGGTGAGTTTTTTTAACATAATTATAGCAAGATTAGCCGTTGTTATCCGTTTATTATGTATCTTTACAGAAATATTATAATTTATGCACAGAAATATTATAATTTAATTTATGCGCAAGATTTTTTCCATAATACTCTCTTTTACCTTGTTGACAGGATTAATGTCATGTACTGACTCTGAATCTCCGAAACCGAATGAAAAGGATAAGATTACTCACAAATCCTCATCAGTATTGATATATGCCGTAGCCTCCAATAATCTTTCTTCGGCTCTGAGCAGTGATATGAATGAGATTCTTACAGTGGCTCCGGATTTAAATCTGAAAGATAACGAGATATACATCTATTATCTCACCAACCAGACATTGCCTGCTCTTTATCGTTTGGAATATGACAAGACGACAAAGCAATATTCATTTATAGCGAAAAAGCAGTATGATCGTGCGGAATATTCCACAGATCCAAAGAGAATATCGAGAGTTCTGGATGATTATCTTGACAGGACATCAGCTGACACACGTGGTCTTATATTTTGGTCGCATGGCACAGGCTGGGAGCCCTCTTTGAGCGATCACATTCCCCCATCAGAATCGACACAGAGAGTTTTCAAGTCTTATGGCTATGACAACTATTTAGGCAAGTCGGACGAATGCGATATCATAGAGCTTGCTGACGCCATTCCGGAGAATACATTCCATTACATTTGGTTTGACTGTTGCTATATGGGGGGAATAGAGGTGGCTTATCAGTTGCGCAAAAAAGCCAAATACATGGTGGGATATTCAACGGAAGTCTGGGGTGACGGTATGCAATATACGCTGACGATGCCTTACTTGGTAAAAAAGAGCCCCGATCTTATCGGTGCAGCCAAGGCTTTCTCCGATTATTACATTGACCAGCATTTGGCTGTTACAGTTGGGGTATATGATCTTTCGCAAATAGAAGGGGTAGCAGAAGTTGCCGCTTCAAGGCGTGACTTATCCGGTCCATCCGTGATATTCATGCAGAATTATGGTCGCGCATCTCACCGATTTTATGATTTAGGTGAGTATTTGAAATCCAAAATCATTCCCAAGCCGGATAAGTGGTCGCAGGCCGCTTATGATGAAGCAATGAATTCTGTCGAGGATGAAGAACTTACTGCAGCAATAGATAAGTTTGTAATATACAAGCAGAGCTGTGATATTGACTTTAACAGACAGCCCCTCAATCTTGATAACTATTATGGCGTCACAGTGCATCATTTTGCGGATGCCACAAATGAAGAAGACACCTATTATAAATTGACGGATTGGTATAAGCGGGTTTTTGGGGAGGATTATTCATTAAATAAATAATAGAATATGGTATTATTACAGGACTTACCCATCGTGCCTATTCCGGAGGATGGTGGAGCATCAGGCACAACTTTTTGGAGCAATCTTAAGGGACTCTCTATTGACGACGCGTTGTCGAGTATTGCTAATGGTGCAGTCAGTTTTGTGTTTAAGCTGGCTATTGCGATTTTAGTGTTTTATATTGGTAAATTCATCATTACTAAACTGTACACTCTCGTTCATAAGATAATGACAACGCGTCACGTAGATGCGTCGCTTACCACGTTTGTCCTGTCTCTTGTCCGTATAGTGCTTTATTTCATATTGCTTATCACTGTAATAGGCATTCTCGGAATTGAGACGTCAAGCTTTATTGCGATCTTTGCTTCCGCCGGTGTCGCAATAGGTATGGCTCTTAGCGGCACATTACAAAATTTTGCTGGAGGTGTGTTAATACTTCTCCTAAAACCATTTAAGGTAGGTGATTTTATCGATACTTCCAGTTATACAGGTACTGTTAAGGCGATTCAGATTTTCAATACGATTATCAATACTCCGGACAATAAGACAATAATCATCCCGAATGGAGGTCTCTCTACAAGTTCGATCAACAACTACTCACTTGAATCCTATCGTCGCGTAGATTGGAGCGTAGCATTATCATATGATACTGATTTGGAAAAGGCAAAGACCACAATACATGAAATCCTTCGCAAAGATGACCGTGTGATTGTAGATGTGGAAGGTAGAGAGCCATTCGTAGCTCTCGGAGAGATGGCAGACAGTAGCATCAACTTCACGGTGCGTGCGTGGACTGAGAGCGCCAACTATTGGCCGCTATTCTTCGCGATGAATGAACGCTTGTTTGTGGAACTTCCCAAGTCCGGATTTTCATTCCCCTTCCCGCAAATGGACGTGCATCTGGACAAACTGTCTTAAAATCCATACAAAATTTGTTTTGCGGGCATCTCAACTATTTTCAATTGAAGTTTGTTTATAAGACAAGTTAGAATAAGTGTATTAAACTAAATTATAGTAAATTAAATACTTAAAATACCAAATTATGGACAAATTTCAAGAACTTATTAATGGTAATACACCGGTGTTGGTAGATTTTTACGCTACATGGTGTGGCCCGTGCAAAATGATGCATCCTGAATTGGAAGAATTAGCTCCTCTCGTGAAGGATAAAGCACACGTGATAAAGGTAGATATCGACAAGAATGAGGCGCTGGCCGCTCTTTATAATGTGCGTTCCGTCCCGACATTCTTTATATTCCGCAACGGTGAAATCAAATGGAGAGCTTCCGGCATTCAGTCACTCCAAGAACTGCAGAACCGTCTCGAAGAGGCTGCAAAATAAAACGAAGTAGAAAATTAGACAAATCAGAATTAACTCTGAGGGTGTGCCATAATCAAATATCCGGCACACCCTCAGTGTTTGTGATAGCAATGGATATGTCGTAAAGCATATTGTTTTAACCGTGTAAATTATCTATTTTTGTATTCCAAATGTAACAACCTTAAATCTATACAACCTAAAAAGCAATTATGAACGAACAGATTTCACTTTGTCCCAATAAAGTGGTACAATTCTTGGGAAAAGCTCCGGAGGAATTCCGTAAAGCGGATATCATCAGATTTGTCAAAGAGAATGGCATCCGTATGATTAACTTTATGTATCCTGCAGATGATAATCGTCTTAAAACTCTGAATTTTGTAATTAATTCTGAGGAATACCTTAATTCCATACTCAGCTATGGCGAGCGTGTGGATGGCAGTTCTCTGTTCCCATTCATTGAAGCAGGCAACAGCGATCTATACGTAATACCTCGATTTGCCACAGCCTTTGTGGATCCCTTTGCAGAGATACCTACCCTGACCATGTTGGCATCCTTCTTTGATAAAGAGGGTAAGCCACTGCATTCTTCCCCTGAATATACTCTCAGAAAGGCTGTGGAGTCATTCCGTGAAGTTACAGGAATGGATTTCTACGCAATGGGTGAATTAGAGTATTATGTCATCTCTGAAGATCCGGGTCTTTTTCACGCATCCGACCAGAAGGGTTATCATGAGAGCGCTCCGTACTCTAAGTTCAGTGACTTCCGTACGGAATGTATGTCACTCATAGCTCAAGCAGGCGGCAAGATTAAGTATGGCCACAATGAGGTGGGCAATTTCACTCTTGATGACAAGATTTATGAACAGAATGAAATCGAATTTCTTCCTATTCCGGCTATGCAGGCTGCAGACAATCTGATGATTGCCAAATGGATTATCCGAGGTTTGGCAGCCAAGCATCAGCTTGATGTCACATTTGCTCCCAAGATTACCTCCGGAAAAGCCGGCAGCGGTCTGCACATTCATTTCAAGATTATGAAGGGAGATGAGAATATGATGACGGAGAATGGCGAATTGTCTGCCATAGCAAAGAAGGCAATTGCCGGTATTCTTGACCATGCGGCAGCTATTACCGCCTTCGGCAATAAAGTGCCTACATCTTATTTCCGACTTGTGCCTCATCAGGAGGCTCCGACTTCTATCTGTTGGGGTGATCGCAACCGTTCGGTACTTGTCCGCGTACCTCTTGGCTGGACCGGCAAGGTTGACATGTCTTCTCAGGTTAATCCTCTTGAAGCGGATGCCACTATGGAAGCACCTCAGAAGCAGACTGCCGAACTTCGTTCTGCCGACTGTTCCGCTGACGTATACCAGTTGATAGCCGGTATGGTAGTGGCGGCAAGAACTGGATTTGAAATAGAGAACGCTTTGCAACGCGCAGAAGAAATGTATGTAAGCGTCAACATCCATAATGACGAGAATAAGGAAAAGCTTGCATCATTGCAGTCTCTGCCCGACAGTTGTGTAGCCTCTGCCGAAGCACTTGAGAAGGATCGAAAGGTGTTTGAGCAAGCAGATGTATTCTCACCGCAACTTATTGACGGTATCATTGCCAAACTACGTAAATATGATGATACCGATTTGCGCAAACGCCTTGAGGGTTCTCCGAAGGAGATGCTTAAGACTGTGCGCAAATATTGGCATTGTGGCTAAAAAAATATTATATTTGCAGAATAATTGTCCTGGGAGGCAATAATTCAGAATTGCGAATGAACAGATATTTAAGAAACATAAGAGTAATAGGAGCCAAGGGACAGGAACGTCTCTTGGCTTCTTCAGTGTTAATTATCGGCACCGGAGCTCTCGGGTGTCAGGTAGCCATGTTGCTGGCCGGAGCGGGAGTTGGACGCATCGGTCTGGTGGATTACGATAATGTAAGCATCTCCAACCTTCAGCGCCAGGTATTCTTCAAAGAGGGTGATGAAGGACATTACAAGTCGGAAACGATTGCATCAAGAATGTTATCTCTCAATTCGGGCGTTAAGACAAAGGCATACGTGTCTCGATTTAATACGGAGACAGCAGAGATGATTCTCTCTGACGGTTACGACTTTGTAATAGAGGCTACGGACAATCCTCAATCAAAATTGAATATCGAATTTGAATGCCGTAAACGTCACCTGCCATTTTGTACGGCCGGAGTGACAGGCTGGACAGCACAGGCTATCACGGTAGTGGATGATTCGGCAGGACTCTCAAATATCTATCCCGACTTACTGGAAAAGAAAAATCAGCAATTTGACCCTCCGGGAGTAATGGGACCGACTCCGGCATTAATTGCGTCCGTACAAGCAGCTGAAGCGTTGAAATATCTAACAGGGGAGGGAGAACTATTGATAAATAGAATGCTGCTCTGCGATTTGGCTTGTATGGCTTTTTCTGTTATTGAGGTTTAGGATACATAGGATTTGAAACATGCCGGAGGCTTGTCCGTACGTTGCTCGGTGCGTTTTACGGTTTTGAAACATGCCGGAGGCAAGTCCGTACGTTGCTCGGATTTTATTGAAGTATTTTGAAGGGGTCAGCGTCGGCATACGCGGGGAATTTCTCACGAAAACGATTTAGTTTTTCGCGAGACAGTCTCGCATACAGAAGTCCTTCTGATTCTATGGATATGTTCTTGCCTTTGAAGTCTATAATCGCGCTGCTGCCACCATATTCATAGCCTTGAGTGTCTCTGCCCTTGCAATTTACGCCACATACGTAAGCTTCATTTTCAATAGCACGCGCTTGAAGCAGCGTGTCCCATGCATTAATGCGTGCATTTGGCCAATTGGCAACAGCTAAGAGCAAATCATACTCGTTGCCTACATTGCGACACCATACGGGAAAACGGAGATCGTAGCAAATTATAAGAGCAATCTCCCAACCGCGATATCTTACTTTCAGTCTGTCATGGCCACGTGAAAAGACATTATGCTCACCTGCCATAGTGAACAGGTGGCGTTTGTCCGCAAAATAATCTTCTCCGGAGGGCTCTATAAAGAAACCACGATTATAAAGACTTCCTCCGGAATTTGCAACATAACTTCCCGCTATCGCCACATTATACTTATGAGCGAGTTCTTTAAGATAGTCGATAGTATCACCGGTGTTTCGCTCGGCAAGCGGTCTAACCTCCTCCTTATCCATACCCGACGGAAAACCGGTGGAGAAGCATTCCGGTAAAACCAACAGATCAGTCTCCGGATGCACTCTTTCAAGAATATTGGCTACGGTCTCAAGATTAGTATTCTTATCTCCCCATATAATTTCCATTGGAGCCAGACATACGTTTAAATCCTTGTCGTTCATGATAATAGAATTGATGATACTTTTTGACTAAATCTTTTATTATTACCGGGAAATTCAGTATCGACTGCGTCACACTAAGAATTTATCCAGATATCGGGCACACTGGGCCTTGTCGGCATAATAGGCTTTGATCCACCTCATATCCTTGTCTACATCACCGGTGGGATGATATTCGTCTTTGATAACAATTCTTTTGGTGCTGTAATCAATAATGCCTAACTGTATAGGTACATCCGCACCATAAGCGATATAGAGAAAACCCGTTTTCCAAATCTCAGTGCCGGAGCGTGTTCCTTCAGGAGTAACAGCCAGATTGATATATTGGCGCGTTTGGAAATCCTTGATGATACTATCTGTAAGCGAGCCGGAATGTTTACCACGAATTACAGGGATACCTCCAAGCCGCTTAAGTAAAATAGAAAGAGGGAAGAAAAACCAAAATTTCTTCATCAGAAAATTGGCTTCTCTTCCCAAACTTTTATACGCAGCAAGACCGAGAATGAAATCATAGTTGGACGTATGTGGCGCAACACATATCACACACTTATCGCGTCGCGGAGCGGTAATCTCTACCGTCCATCCGGATAATTTCAGTATACGTCCCCAGATATTCATTCTTATTTTGAGTCTTGTCTTAGATTACTATTATTAACGCACTTATTATTCAGCGACAGAGGCCTTCAGTCCATCTTTTACCTCCTGTGGGAGAGCTGCATTGAATTTTGCCAATGCAGCATTAATGCTCTCGTCAAACTCCTTATTGATTTTATTGAAGAGGAGCTGGAAGAATTCTGCTTTCTCCTTGCTGTATTCACGTTTGTTTTCAAAAGCCTTGACACCCTTGTCAAAGAAGACATTTGCGTGTTTGGTAGCATTTTCCACAGCATCCATTACCATGCCGATAGACTGCGAGATAGCTTCCTTATCTGCCTTCTCAACATTTACAAATGCATAGAGCATCTCTTCTGTGAGAACGCCACCTATTTCATTAACCGCTTTTTTAAATTCTCTTTTATTAGCCATAATTACTATTTTTTAAATTATTATATACATTCTATCAATATAACAATCAGTATTGCATATCTGTTTCAGTCTCTCCTTTCTTTTCTGGACGCATCGATGCGCAGGAGGATAAATATGAGGATCGTAAAGCCCCATAGCGACGAACCGCCATAACTGAAGAAGGGGAGAGGTATGCCGATTACGGGACAAAGTCCCAACACCATGCCGATATTGATACCTAAGTGGAAAATCAGATAAGACACCACACAATAGGCATATACACGGCCAAAAGGTGTCCTTTGTCGTTCGGCAATGTGAATGATACGCATGATAAAGGCCAGGAAGAGGACCAATACTGCAGCCGAACCGATAAATCCCTCTTCCTCACCTATAGTGCAGAAAATAAAGTCGGTATGCTGTTCCGGCACATATTTAAGTTTGGTCTGTGTGCCATTTAGAAATCCCTTCCCTGTCACACCACCGGACCCTATCGCTATTTTTGACTGATTGACGTTGTAACCCACTCCCCTGAGGTCTTCCACTATCCCTAATGTCACCTTGATACGATTCTGTTGGTGAGGCTGCAAGACATTATTGAAAGCATAATTGACGGAAAAGAGAAACAATACACTGATCGCAGCAAAACAGATGGTAATGAGAAATTTCTGTATAGGATGGTGAAACATCATGATACCAACGTATAGCATTCCGGCTCCCAACATAGAGAGGAAAAAGATAACACCGTTAAGAGTAATGCCACACAGTGCGAGAATAGTCACCACAAGGCCGTATGCTGCGAATCCAAGAATTACATTTCTTGCAATAATGATATCACGACAATAGAACAGCAACATGCAGCAGAAAATGAGGGTAATGATAAGAAGGACGGTAAATTCTCCAAGCGGAATGCCGAGAATCAGCGGATCTGCAAATTTTACAGCCACTACAAAATATACTACGGCACATAGCACGGAGAAGAGTACGAGTCCGCTCATGCCCTCTCTATACAATACGAAAATCAGTGAAAAATATACCAAAGCACTGCCAGTCTCCTTCTGTAGCAAGATAAGAATGATAGGCATGAATATCAACATCAACGCCCTGTAATAGTTTGTCTTGTTGGCATTGAGAGAAAAATTGTAGGAGGAAAAGAGTTTGCCGAGAGCCAGGGCCGTAGCAAACTTACCGAATTCAGCCGGCTGCAGACTTATCGGACCGAGCACTATCCACGAGCGCGACCCTTTTATATCAGGAGCTATGAATATTGTGACAAGCAGAAGCAATATCACAGCCCCATATATAGGATAAGCGTAGGCTTCATATATTCGATAGTCTAAAAGCAGGATGCTCAGACCAATCACAAGTCCGAGGGCTATCCAGGTAAACTGCTTACCTGAAAATTCGTCGAAAGAGAATATGTTGGCACGGTCAAAGTCGTAGCTGGCTGCATATATGCTGATGGCTCCGGCCGTCACCAGCAGAAGGTAAAGAATAATCGTTATCCAGTCAAGCGAACGAAATATTGAGACGTTCGCGTTAGTGTTTCTTAACTCCACTTGATAAAATCGTATTAGAGTTTAACATTCTTTCTTCCACACCTTTGCGGGCAGCACTAATCTCACCGTTGAGATACTTTTCAATTATGAGGCTGCCGATCGGCACACCGTATGTAGCACCGAAGCCTGCATTCTCGACATATACAGCCACAGCAATCTTCGGATTATGATAAGGTGCAAAACCGATAAAAGCAGAATGGTCTTTACCATGAGGATTTTGCGCTGTGCCAGTTTTGCCGCATACTTCCACCCCGGGAAGATTGGCTCCACGACATGTGCCGCCGAGCACTGCCATTCTCATGCCTTCAGCCACCACTTCATAGTATTCCTTCTTAATCTTAGGAGCATGCTTGGTGCGGTACTTTTCATCAATTGTGCTATCGGATATCTCTTTGACCACATGAGGAGTATAAAACCATCCTCGGTTAGCAATTGTAGCGCATAGATTAGCAATCTGCAGCGGGGTAGCAAGCACCTCCCCCTGACCGATGGATACTGATATGATGGAATTACCACTCCAGTTGGCGCCTCTGAAACTTTTGCTATAGAAATCGGAATTGGGAATAAATCCGCGGCTCTCTCCGGGAAGATCTACGCCCAGCTTATATCCATACCCCATTTGCACGATATAATTCTTCCATTTCTCAAACTGTGCAGAGGGCTTGGTGCCCTTCCTGTCAATCATATGTTTGAAGCCCCAACAGAAATAAGCATTACAAGATGTCTGCAGAGCCGGTTTGAGAGCGATAGGGGAGGCGTGACCATGGCATCCGACTCTCAACCCGTTGACGTATCCATGAGCGCAAGGATACATCGTCGATGTAGTGACTATACCTTCCTGCAATAAAATCAATCCTTGGGTAGGCTTGAATGTTGAACCCGGGGGATATGCGCCCTGAATAGCCCTGTCATACAAAGGCTTTAGAGGATTGAGCACCAGGTCAGCGTAATTTTTCCCTCTCTCCTTGCCGATAAGCAAAGAGGGATCATAGTTGGGGGAGGAAACAAGACACAAAATCTCACCGGTGGAGGGCTCTATCGCGACGATTGCTCCGATTTTGCCTTTCATCAGTTGCTCTCCATACTCCTGCAAGTCCATATCAATGGAAAGCGTAAGATTGTGACCCGACTCAGGAGCAACGTCATGCTTGCCGTCTTCATATTTACCCTTTATACGCCCGTGAGCATCCTTCATCAGAATCTCAATGCCCTTACGTCCTCGCAAAGCCACTTCATGGCTCTTCTCAATACCGAGGTCGCCGGTGTAGTCGCCCGACCGATAGTAGGGATCGTTGGCCACATCGTTTGCCGATACCTCACGGATATTACCCAGTATATTTGCAGCTCCGGATGTATTATATTCACGAATAGTACGCTTCTGAATAAAAAATCCCGGAAACATATACAGTTTTTCCTGCAGGCGGCCGAAATCCTCCTGAGATAGATGAGAAATCAATTTCTGTGGAGTATATGCCGAGTAACCCGGATTACGCCGAGTATCCTTCATGGCAGCCCATTTCTGTTGCAATTCCTCACGAGATATGCCAAGCACTTGACATAGCGCTACAGAGTCTACTTCTCCGACATCCTTAGGTATCAACATGACATCGTAAGCCGGCTGATTGAATACCACCAGCCGACCGTTGCGATCATATACCAAGCCGCGAGCAGGATAGATCACGCGCTTAAGGAATGCATTAGACTGAGCGCTATCCTTATATTTATCTTGATTTACCTGCAAGTCAAAGAGACGGATAAGAAAAATAATGACGATGACGCAAAGGAAACCGCCTATCACATATCTTCTCTTGCTAAGGTTATAGTCTTTTCTCACTATTTTGATTCAAATAAGCTTTTTCAATCCAAATAAGCTTTTCACCTAAGCCTTCCTATCCAGCAGACATCCCAATGCCAGATTAATGAAGAAAGTAAAGAGTGTGCCGGATAATGACATTATCAGTATATCTTTAACGTTGCCAACGCTAAAATATTCTATGCAGAACACCAATACACAATAAATAGCACACATAGTCAGCAAGAATTTGGTATATGCGGGCCAGCCAAGGGTCTGTATGGTGGGATGCATCACCTTTGTCTTGTCATCTCGCGGCACGTATGCGTAAAACACGGGACGCTTCAGTATGGCAAGTATTGTGCAAGATAAGGAATTCACGCCGGGTGTGTCTGAAAAGATATCAATCACAAAACCGGTAAGAAAGGAGAGACAGAGAAGCCAGTTGGTATGGAGGCTCATCGGAAGAGAGATAATGAAGTAGATGAATATAAAAGCCACTGCCACTGAAAAGAGCACAATATGATTAAATATCAATACCTGCGCTAATATCAGGCAGATAAAGAGCAATGAATATACTAACACCTCCTTAATCATATTATTCAGGCTTTATATCATATTGCACGAGCGAATCAAGCTCGTTCTTATATATATCTTTTATCACTCTCACAGTCGACAGCGCTTTAAAATCAGAAGCGAGATTTACCTTAAGTACGAAGAAATTATCGTCTGAGGGCCTGATTCTTCCTATCACCGTTCCTACAGTCAGTCCGGCGGGGAAAGCAGTTGAATAGCCGGAAGTCACTACAGTGTCACCAATGTGAAAAACGGCATGACGCGGTATGTCCTCAAGATAGGCAACTCCCGGATCACTCCCTTTCCAAGCCAAGGTTCCCACAAAGGGCGTATCCTTTAATTTAGCACTGAATTTCTGAGTCTCATTGATAACAGAAATAATACGTGCCGTATGCGGACCGGAGACATTTACGATACCTACGATACCGCTTTGGTCCACCACCCCCATACCCGGCTTCACACCATCCAGGCTACCTCGGTTGATTGTAAAATAATTACGGGGCCTGTCAGAAGAATTATTGATTACAGAGGCGAGAATATAGTCAAAGCGTTTAGGCTCTTTGACGTATGCAGTATCCGAAAGCAATGCCTTAAGACCGGCTATCTCATTACGAAGATTGAGATTTTCATTCTCAAGATATGCATTGCTTAGTTGCAATCTCTCATTTATACTCCGAAGGTTAAAATATCCGGTGACGTTGGATGAAGCCTCATATATGGAGCCACTGACTGCGTTAGCACTCGTGAGTATAAGAGAAGTATGATAAGCATCTCTACGTGCCAACATAATACAACTCAACAGCACGAAGAGTGTGAACACAAACCCCGTGCTGTATCGTAATATGAAGTTGTAGAGATTTCTCACTTGATAAGGAAGGAGAAGCGATGGATATTTTTGAGTGCCACTCCCGTACCTTTAGCCACAGCATGCAGAGGATCCTGTGCTATCTTGAATTCAATCTGGAATTTATCCGTAAATCTCTTAGCAAGTCCTCTCATCAGAGCGCCGCCACCGGCCAGGTATATGCCATTCTTTACTATGTCGGCATAAAGTTCCGGGGGTGTCTGCTCGAGAGCATCCAGAATAGCAGTTTCCATCTTGGAAATAGTCTTGTCGATGCACTGTGAGATTTCTTCGTAAGTGACGGGCACATCCATCGGGAGTGAAGTCATACGGTTAGGACCGGTAACGATAAAGGGTTCCGGAGCCTCTTCCGGCGGGAGTTCGGGCAGCGCAGAACCGACATTTATTTTAATTTGCTCAGCCATTGTGCTGCCCACCTTAAGATTATGCACACGTCCCATGTGCTCTTGAATGTCAGCAGTCAGAACATTTCCGGCGATGCGAATTGACTTGTTGGAGACGATACCGCCGAGAGATATTACGGCAATTTCTGTAGAACCACCACCTATATCCACAATCATGTTGCCTTCCGGCGCTTCTACATCAAGTCCGATGCCAAGAGCGGCAGCCATGGGCTCATATATCATATATACATCACGTCCGCCTGCATGTTCGGAGCTGTCGCGAACGGCGCGAATTTCCACCTCTGTAGAACCGGAGGGAATGCAGACCACCATTCTCAGGGATGGGGAGAACCAGCGACGTTTCTTGCTGACCATCTTTACAAGGCCTCTGATCATTTGTTCTGCTGCATCAAAGTCAGCGATGACACCATCTCTCAAAGGACGAATAGTGCGAATACCCGGAGACTCCTTGCCTTCCATCTGGTGAGCCGAGGTGCCCACGGCAAGCACTTTATCTGTCTTATTATCAACGGCCACAACGGAGGGCTCGTCTACTACTATCTTGTTGTTATGAATGATGATGGAGTTGGCTGTGCCTAAGTCCATCGCTATTTCCTGCGTAAATGAAAACAGTCCCATGTCTTTTGGTTATCGGGTTATTTACAACGCACAAATGCGCTTTTGACTTTCAAACTGCAAATTTAATAAAAAAATAGAGAGCTTTTGAAAAAACCCTCTATTTTTTAGTATTTTTTTAGATTTTTGTATATCAGTCCAGAAATAATTCTCGAATGAGATACAGCATACGACGTATCGGGATTACTTGAAGAAAGTCTCAAGAGCGTAATTGATGGAGTCAGCCACATAATTGAGGTCGGAGTCGCCGGGCTGCATTTCATTGGCTTTTTCCACCATTTCTTTAGCAGGGATGAAGTATTCTTCCTTAACCTGCATTCTGCCGTTACGGTCAGCCATGTCAAGAGCGTTGTACTTCTCTGTACCTACGCGATACAATTTCTTAGATGCATTCTTGAGGGTCTCGAAATCCACACCGGGAAGTGAGGCTGCTGTCTTATAGTCGGTAACAGACTGATCTTCATTACCTGCACGGTCATTAACGAAGCCTCTCAAACCGAAGAGAGCGGCATTGTCAGGATACTGCTCCAATAATGTGTTGATAGATGCAAGAGCCTCATCTACCTGGCCGTCCTGCACCATAGTGTTCACCATATTATTCAAGAAGACGGGTTGCTCCATACCGAACTTGGCATTACCCTCCTTTGCTACAGCCATGATACGCTGTTTGGCAGTGTCTGCCATTGTGGAGTCGCGCTGTGCGACAGCCTGCCAGCAAGCCAATTCATAGATATATGCATTTACATCTTCATATCCGAAACCGCGTGCGGCGCGGAAAGCATCGGCACTCTTTACAGGTTCGTTGCCGCTATAGGCTGCCAGACCGGCATTGAAGAGTGACTGACCACGATCTAAATCGTTAAGTTTGGGAGCCTTGTCGCCTAAGAAAGCCATGTCGGGCAGAGAAGCAAAGATAACGAAAGCGTTATAAGCCTCCGGATAGAAGCGCTTTGCCTCATAGAAAGCTGCACCGGCCTTGAAAAAACCGTCAGCATGGCCGGCAATCTTGCCTACGATGTCCTTAGAATGTTTGGGCTTAATCTGTCCCTTCTCATTGGGAAGAGAGTCCAGAGGCAAAGCCTTGAGGAAATATTCATATCCGTTAAGGAGTTCTTCGCCCATTACAACCGGGTTGGCTGAGGGATCCTGAGGATTGATAAGACCTGCCTTTGCTCCATTGTCATAATTGTCAAATTCAATCTTGCCGGCAATATAATATGTAGCAACGTCATTAGAAAGTTCGGGATCGTTGATAGCCTGCTTGATAAGTTCGCGGGCTTCACCAATCTTATCAAACTTTCCGGACAAACCTTTGGCTTGATCCACGATTGTCTTTTGCGCACTGATAGAGCCGACTGCGGCCATACATAGTGCAAGAGCTGTGATTTTTTTCATTTTAGATTATTTTTTAGATTATATTGTTTCATTAGGGTCTTTTACCTCTTCTGTCTCCACGGCTTCATCGTTTTCGATAGCCTCTTCGGGATCACTGTCAACCTTGCAGACAG
The DNA here is from genome assembly GCA_964456155.1 of uncultured Sangeribacter sp. Classification (GTDB taxonomy): domain Bacteria; phylum Bacteroidota; class Bacteroidia; order Bacteroidales; family Muribaculaceae; genus Lepagella. Next base: position 18,891 of record CAYVZJ010000004.1, on the reverse strand, counting down.
AAGCGATAGTATCACCACGCTTAGTCAAATCTATGAGTTTGACACCTTGGGTAGCCCTACCCATCACGCGGATGTCAGCCACCTTCAGACGTAACGTAATACCACTCTGATTGATGATAACGAGGTCATTGCTGTCATTCACACTCATAATGGCGGCCAATTTGCCTGTCTTATCAGTGACATTCAGCGTTTTGACGCCCTTTGCACCACGGTTGGTGATACGGTAATCATCGATATCCGACCTTTTGCCGTAACCATTCTCGGAGACCACCATAATAGTATCTGTGGAGTTCTCCTTCATGGTGACCATGCCTACTACTTGATCATCGTCGCCATCGAGAGTCATACCTCTTACGCCCGTCGACATTCTACCCATCTCACGGACTTTCCTTTCATCAAAGCGTATGGCTCGTCCGTTGCGGTTGGCCATTACAATCTGGGAGTTACCGTCAGTCAAGGATACCTGCAGCAGTTGGTCGTCCTCTCTGATAATAATAGCGTTGACACCATTTGCTCTCGGACGTGAGTAGGCAGAAAGGGGAGTCTTCTTGATGACGCCGTTTTTAGTGCAGAACACCAGGTTGTGGCTATTGCAATAATCCGGATCCGAGAGTTGCTTGATACGAATAAATGCATTCACCGTATCATCAGAGTCAATATTGAGCAGATTTTGGATAGCACGACCCTTCGAATTCTTGCCGGCTTCCGGAATTTCGTAAACCTTCAACCAGTAGCAACGACCCTTCTGCGTAAAGAAGAGCATATAGTTGTGATTAGAAGCCGGATAGATATACTCTATAAAGTCTTCGGCTCGTTTATCACTACCTTTAGCGCCCACGCCGCCTCTATTCTGAGCTCTGAATTCTGTCAGAGGTGTACGCTTGATATATCCGAGATGTGAGATGGTGATTATCATCTCATCATCCGCATAGAAATCCTCGTCATTAAATTCACCTGCGGCATGCTTGATCTCAGTGCGGCGTTCATCGCCATATCTGTCTCTAATCTCGATAAGCTCATCCTTCATTACCTGACGGCATACTTCCGGATTATTGAGAATATCGTTAAGATGCTGAATAAGGTGCATCAGTTCATCGTATTCAGCACGCAACTTATCCATTTCGAGGCCGGTAAGCTGGCGCAGCCTCATCTCCACGATGGCGCGAGTCTGTATCTCATCGAGTTCAAAGCGTTCGGCCAATCGGGTGCGGGCCTCTTCGGTGGTGCGTGAAGAGCGGATTATTTGAATTACCTCATCAATGTTATCGCATGCTATCATCAAGCCGCGCAGGATATGGGCTCTCTCTTCAGCCTTGCGCAATTCGTAGCGTGTGCGGCGTATCACTACGTCATGGCGATGCTCTACGAAGCAGGATATGATCTCCTTAAGATTAAGTGTGCGCGGTCTGCCGTTGACGAGAGCCACATTATTGACACTGAAAGAAGTCTGGAGCTGAGTCAGTTTGAAGAGCTTATTGAGCACCACATTAGCATTAGCATCCCGCTTGATATCAATAGCGATATGCATTTTGCCGCGCGCGGAGGTATCGGTAATATCAGCGATACCCTCTATCTTCTTATCTACGACAAGGTCAGCGATACTCTTTACGAGATCATTCTTGATGACACCATAGGGTATCTCAGAGATGATGATCTGGTCATGATTGGAGTCTGATTCTATTTCGCATTTTGCTCGTATGATGATACGTCCTCTTCCGGTCTCGTAAGCGTCTTTGACACCTTGCACACCGAGTATCACGCCTCCGGTAGGAAAGTCGGGAGCCTTGACATATTCCATCAGTCCGGCCACGTCAATGTCAGGATTGTCAATATATGCGAGCGAAGCATTAAGACTCTCCGTGAGATTGTGAGGGGGCATATTGGTGGCCATACCCACAGCGATACCCGAGGCACCGTTGACAAGAAGGTTGGGAATTCTTGCCGGCAGCACTGAGGGCTCCATGAGAGTATTATCGAAGTTGGGCACGAAATCCACTGTCTCTTTATCAAGGTCAGTGAGCATCTCTTCACCCATTTTGGCGAGTTTCACCTCGGTATAACGCATAGCAGCCGGCGAGTCACCGTCGATAGAGCCGAAGTTGCCTTGTCCGAATACCAAGGGGTAGCGGAGTGACCAGTCTTGAGCCAGACGCACCATCGTGAGATAAATGGAGGAGTCGCCATGAGGGTGATATTTACCCATGACTTCACCTACAATACGCGCTGACTTTTTAGTGTCTCCTGAGAAAAAATTGTTTAATTCGTTCATTCCGAATAGCACACGACGGTGCACCGGTTTGAAGCCATCTCTGACGTCGGGCAATGCGCGTGACACTATTACTGACATTGAATAGTCGATGTACGCGCTCTTCATTTCCGAATCAATACTAATCGGAATAATCTTGTCGTTATCTTGCATAAATATTTATGTTCTTAAGAGAGATGCAAGTCCTGACTTTTATTTTAACTCAGATTGTTTAGGCTTTGGCCTATCTCAATCCCACATCTCTCAACATACAAAATTAATCATTTTTATTGACATGGCAAAAAATAATTTTGGCATAAAAATTGTTATAACAAAAGATATGAAAAATGATTTCTCAAAACAATTTCTCCCAATTTTGGAGAGAGCGAATAAATTGGCCGTAGAACTCGGTTCGACGGCCATTCGTCCCGAGCATCTTGTTTTGGCGGCTCTTCGCAATCGCGATGGTTATGCATTCAAGATACTCAGTCAGCTCAACGTGCCTATCGACAAGATGATAGATGAGCTTACCGACTATCTTCAAACCTCGAAAAGTGATGAAGAGACCACCACTCTTTTCGAGCAGCAATTCAAGATAGGTCTATCAGCAATCCGACATCTGCAGTTGGCCACGTCTGAGGCTCGTAAAATGAATGTACAGGTTATTGCCGGAGAGCATATTCTGTTGGCTCTGATGCACGACCAGCGTCACATGGACTCGGAATTTCTTGGTAATCTGAAGAATGAATACCTGAATTTTGATATTTCAATACAGAATATAGGTGGTTCGAAACCCTCCTCGGCTTCCAAGAATGACAGCAATTCGGACGAAGAGGAAGAGGAACCCTTCGGCGAATTTGGCGCTGCTGCCAGTGCGAAGCCGTCTTCTTCTCGTTCGGGTGAGAAGACGAAGAGCGACACTCCGGCCCTTGACAAATATGGATATGATATGACCAAGGCGGCTGCCGAAGGTCAGCTTGACCCTGTTGTTGGCCGCGAAAATGAGATTGAGCGTCTGGCACAGATCCTGTCTCGCAGAAAGAAGAATAATCCTGTCCTCATTGGCGAGCCGGGTGTCGGTAAGTCCGCTATAGTTGAGGGACTTGCCCTGCGCATTAACCAGAAGAAGGTGTCACGCATCCTCTTTAATAAGCGCGTTATCGGTCTCGACATGACCGGTATGGTTGCCGGCACTAAGTATCGTGGACAGTTTGAGGAGAGAATTAAGGCTATTCTTGACGAACTTGCCAAAAATCCGGACATTATCCTCTTCATAGATGAGATACATACGATTGTAGGTGCCGGAGGTGCACCCGGTTCGATGGATGCTGCCAATATGCTCAAGCCCGCTTTGGCACGTGGTGAAATACAATGCATCGGTGCTACCACACTTGATGAATACCGTCAGAATATTGAAAAGGACGGAGCGCTTGAGCGTCGTTTCCAAAAGGTTATGGTAGAGCCTACTACTCCCGAGGAGACTCTTGAAATTCTCAAGAATGTCAAGGAGAAGTATGAGAGCCATCACAACGTAAATTATACAGACGATGCTCTCAAGGCTTGTGTCACTTTGACTGACAGATATGTCACAGACCGTAATTTCCCCGATAAGGCACTTGATGCTTTGGATGAAGCGGGATCTCGTGTCCACATCACCAACATAGTAGTGCCTGAGGAAATTGAGAAACTCGAAAAAGAGGTTGAAGAGGTTAATCATCTGAAATTATCTGCCGCTCAATCTCAGGATTTCGAGAAGGCTGCTGAATATCGCAATCGTGAGACTCAATGCAAGCGTGAACTCGAAGCAGCGAAAGCTGAATGGGAAAAGACTCTTGAAAAGGAACGTCAGACTGTTGATGAAGAGAAAGTAGCCGAGGTAGTAGCGATGATGACCGGTGTACCGACGCAGCGTATCGCTCAGGCAGAAGGCACTCGTCTCATTGAAATGGGGGATGCCATGAAGGGCACTGTCATCGGTCAGGATCAGGCTATCAGTAAGATAGTAAAGGCTATTCAGCGCAACCGTATCGGTCTTAAAGATCCCAACAAACCCATAGGTGCGTTTATGTTCTTAGGCCCTACAGGTGTGGGTAAGACACATCTTGCCAAGAAATTGGCTGAATATCTCTTTGACTCTCCCGATGCACTGATACGCATGGATATGAGTGAATTCATGGAGAAATTCACTGTTTCCCGTCTTGTCGGTGCACCTCCGGGATACGTTGGATATGAGGAGGGTGGTCAACTGACAGAAAAAGTGCGTCGTCGTCCGTATTCAGTAGTTCTCCTTGATGAAATAGAGAAGGCACATCCTGATGTATTCAATATCCTGCTTCAGGTTATGGATGAGGGTCGGCTCACTGACTCATTGGGTCGTAAGATTGACTTTAAGAATACAATCATCATTATGACGTCTAATGTCGGCTCAAGACAACTCAAGGATTTCGGCACCGGCGTAGGTTTCCAAACTGCTGAAGATACAAAGGAACTTGCCAAGGGAGTAATCACAAAGGCTTTGAATAAGGCATTCTCACCGGAATTCCTTAACCGCATAGATGACGTAATCATGTTCTCTCAGCTTGACCAAGAGGCCATAATGAGCATCATTGATCTTGAGTTTAAAGACTTCATGGCACGAGTAGAGAAGCTCGGATACTCCTTGCATCTCACTGACGAAGCTAAGAAATTTGTAGCAGAAAAAGGATATGACCCCAATTTCGGTGCTCGTCCTCTCAAGAGAGCCATACAAAAGTATCTTGAAGATGAACTCGCAGAGATTATGCTGCGTCTTCATGCCGAAGGCCAGGAGGGTGGCACCGTCAACGTTGCTTACGTAGAAGGCAGCGACAAACTGACTTTCGCCGTCATGCCCCCCGCCGGCACTGAAGAAAAGACAGAAGAATAATTTATACCCTAAATAAAAAAATTCCGGAAGCGCCAAGAATGCTTCCGGAATTTTTTTTTATTTGAATTCTTGGCGGACGATGCGGCTTAGTTTGTCAGCGCCTATGTCGGAAAGATGGTCTACGTCGTGAAAATCTTCGTCAACGAATAGGGGAGAGTCGAAGAAATTCAGATATTTGCAGTCGTATTTTGCGGCAATATCAGTTGCGTATTTCACCATATTGTTATACTGCTTGATATCAATATTCTCTCGAAAAGTATGCCATGTGGGCGTAGTAATCATTATACATTCGATGCCCCTTGACTGCAATAATGACATGAGTTTATCAAATGTAGAGAGGATATCCTTCGTTCTATGGTCGGAGGCAATGGTGATGTCTTCTGCTCGTCTCTTTCCAAACTCTTCCCAGTTGCCTTCCCGATTACTGAGGTTATCACCGAGTCCGAAACCGGTGGAGTCACATTGATTGCTGAATCTTGGGAAGACTATGCTCTTCAGTCTACCGAAGTATTGCACTCTATCCGTGAGAATGAAGTTGTATTTTGAAAAGTCGGAATGTAAGTCAAGATGCATGTATACTTTGTAATTTACAGCAAGTGTCCCATGGTCGAAATCTTCCATTCTCGATTCAACAAATGTAAAATATGATATGGAGATGATGACGCGCTTTACGTTTGGCATCTTGGGCAACCATTTCTCAAGCAGTGCAAGATCATATTCCGGTGTTTGGCTGATATTTGCCAGGCTTAACACGCTATCACCGAGTATTTCCGGGCGAAGACCATAGTAAGAATGTGACGAACCGAGAATGATCGTATTTATTTTATCATCATTCCGCTCCAAAGCTGCGTTCTTGGTAGAATACGAATTGGGCATCCGGCGCACTACTATCTCTCCTATGCCAAGACATATCAAAACGATAACGGAAAACCAAAATATCTGTATTAAAAATCTTCGCATATGGTCTTAGAATTGGAAATAAATGAATTGTTCGGAAGTGCCGGAGAATATCAGAGTTCCAAGGAAAAACAGCACATATACCGTCCAACGGAAAGTTTTGTATTTACTTAGACCGCACACTTTCCCATCAAAATCAAAAGGCGTCTCATGGTGTCGTGAAAATGCCTCCATGATAAGAAGAAGAATGCAAAATATGAGAGGCATCTTGCCTATGAATACAGGACAATCAATCGGTGCACTACCGGTAAACATTCCGCATATGTAGTGCCAAGCTTGAGATAGCGTATCAGCTCTAAAGAGTATCCAGCCTATCATGACTATCAGGAATGTCAGACCCATCATTAAGGTACTGATGATTATCTTTCGGCTACGAGGCTTAGATTCATCTTCCCCACTTGTCTTCTTCTTACCTTTTATTATGTAAGGGATATGCATCAGGCCATGATACAGTCCCCAAAGTATGAAGGTGAAATTGGCGCCGTGCCAAAGACCGCTGATGGTGAATACCGTCAGCATATTTGCCATAGTGCGCTTCTTACCTTTACGGTTGCCACCGAGCGGAATATAAATGTAGTCTCTAAACCATCCGGTAAGAGATATGTGCCATCTTCGCCAGAACTCGTGGATGTTTTTAGAGAGATATGGGAAGTTGAAATTACGCATCAGACGAATGCCGAAGAGTCGACCTACGCCAATGGCAATATCTGAGTAGCCGGAGAAATCGCAATATATCTGAATAGAAAATAGAAAAGCTCCTATCCATAGATTAAAAGTACCGACGGTGGTATAATTGCCGAAAATAATATCCACTGCCGTAGCAGCATTATCTGCTACTACCATCTTTTTGAAGAGGCCCCAAAGTATTAATTTCATTCCCGACACTGCCTCGGAATAGTCAAAGCGGTTCAGGCGCAAAAATTGAGGCAGAAGATTGGTGGCTCGTTCGATAGGACCGGCTACAAGTTGAGGGAAGAAACTGATGAAAACAAAAAAAGCTACTACATCCTTTGTAGTCTTTATATTACCACGATATACGTCTATTGTGTAGCTGAGAGCCTGAAAGGTATAGAATGAGATACCGACGGGCAGGATTAAGTCAAGAGTGACGTCATCCACTTCCCAACCGATACTTCTCATTGCTGCAGCAAAACTATGGCTGAAGAAATTGAAATACTTGAAAACTCCAAGGATTGCAATGTTGATAAGGATGTTTAATCCACATACGGCCTTGGCGCCTTTTCGCTTCCCTTGATTAATTAACTTTTCAATATAAAATCCGGTAAGATAACTGCAAAGGGATATTGCAATAATCAGACCGAGAAATTTCGGACTCCACCATCCATAGAAGAAATAACTGGCTACCAAAAGCAACAGGTTGCGCCCCATACGCTTCTTCAGACACAGCCAGTATAGCAGAAAGACTATCGGCAGAAAGAAAAGAAATTCTATAGAATTAAATAGCATCTACGTATATTCTATAAAAGTTGGGAATGTTGGTCAGAAAAGTAAGGCAATCCGGAATACGATGAAGGAGAGAATCCACGCGACGCCGGTATTATACAGCATTGAGAAGACCGCATATTTCCAACTGTCACATTCTCTGGCAATAGCCGATAAGGTGGCGATACAGGGGAAATAGAGTAATACAAACACCATAAATGCCAATGCAGAGGCAGGAGTGAAGGGTCGCCGGCCGGTGACCGGTGAGGGAGTGACGAGACGTTCGCTGATAAGTTGCTCGTTATCTTCACCTACGTAGAGTACACCCAATGTAGAGACCACCACCTCCTTGGCGGCTGCTCCGGCAAGCAGAGAGACACTCGTTTTCCAGTCGAAATCCATCGGTCGGACTATCGGCTCTACTCCTTTTCCTATATATCCGAGAATGGAGTGTTCTTGCTGATAAGCATTCAAAACCAACTCATCTTTATCAAGATCGCTGACATCTTTATCATCGAGTGAGTTTATTTCTGCAAGAGTACTTGTCTTAAACTCCGTGGGTACATCATTTTCTGAATAACGTGGGAAGTAGGAGAGAGCCCAGATGATAATCGAGGCGATAAGAATAAGTCCTCCCATCTTCTTGAGATATTGCTGAGCTTTAGCCCACATATTGCGTACTGTAGCTTTTGCAGTGGGAATACGATAGGGCGGCAACTCCATGACAAAGGGCGTCTCATCAGCTTTAAACCAGAATTTGCGCAACATGCGTGCTGTAAGTACGGCCACCATTATTCCCAAAAGGTAAAGTCCCACAAATACCCATGCGCCATATTGCGGGAAGAAGCAGCCTACAAGTAGTACGTATATCGGTATACGAGCTGAGCATGAGATGAAAGGGTTGATAAGGATTGTTATAAGGCGCGATGATTTGCTCTCTATGATACGTGTAGACATTATGGCCGGCACGTTGCATCCAAATCCCATGACGAGAGGGATGAACGATTTGCCGTGCAAGCCCATCTTATGCATCAGTTTATCCATAATGAAGGCCACGCGTGCCATATATCCGGAGTCTTCCATAAATGAGATGAAAGCATACAGGATGAGGATATTGGGCAAAAAGACTATCACACCGCCTACTCCTCCTATAATGCCATCAAGTAGTAAGTCTTTTAATGGTCCGTCGGTCATCCAATCTCCTATCAGTCCGGATATCCAGGACACTAAGTTTTCAATCCATTCCATAGGATAACTTCCAAGCTTAAATGTAGCCCAGAACATTAACCACATGATGAGGATAAATATAGGAAAACCGAAAAGCTTGTTGGTGACAAAAGCATCTATGATACGGGTAGTATTCTCCTCATGTATGGTATTATTCTCAAAAGTTTCACCCAAAGCACCTTGAATAAAGCCGTATTTATCAGCAGAGATAGCGGAAGCAACATCCTCATTGAGTGCCTTTTCTACATTCTTTTTTTCTCTTTCTACTATATCTTTAAATAGTTGGTAGTTGGCACAATGAGACATCATAGCATCAACCTCCGGGTCTTCCTCAAGCATTTTCACTGCGAGATAGCGAGGAGAGAAGTGTTGGTCTACAGTGCTGTCTTCTTTAATTGCGTCTTTTACCTGAGAAACGGCACGCTCCAACTCGGGTCGCATCTTGACGTGAATATGGCGCACATCCTTATTCTTGAGTTCATAGACGTCTATAATGGTGTCAAGCAGGTTGTTGACACCCCAACCTGTAGATGCTTTAGTGGGCACCACAGGCACGCCGAGCAATTTACCTAAGTTTTCGTAATCGAGCACAGATTTTGACCTCTCAAGTTCGTCGTACATATTAAGTGCGATGACCATTGAGCGGTTCATGTCTATCAATTCAGTGGTAAGATACAGATTACGTTCGAGATTGGATGCAACTACTACATTTACGATGACATCCGGAGATTCATTTCTCAGATAACGAGTGACGTATAATTCTTCCGGAGAATAAGCAGAAAGAGAGTACGTGCCGGGCAAATCAACGATATTTATATGATATCCCTTGTAATTAAGAGAACCGGCCTTTGCACCGACAGTGACGCCTGCATAATTGCCTACGTGCTCATGAGCGCCACTGACTATATTGAAGAGAGATGTTTTGCCACAATTGGGATTACCAACGAGCGCCACATTTATGATCTTGTCATGACTTACGCCCGTCTTTCTACCATCGTCCTTTGCCTCATGGTGATTATCGGAATTTTCATCGGTATTATGGAAATTTTCATTAATCAGAGAGACTTCTATCAGATTAGCTTCCGCGCGACGAAGAGACACCTCATAATCCATCAGTTTGTATTTGATTGGATCCTGCATAGGTGCATTCAGCACCATTGTCACCTCTCTACCTCTCACGAATCCCATCTCCATGACCCGTTTACGAAACGCGCCATGTCCTAAAATCTTTATAATTACGCCGGTCTGGCCGGGACGTAAATCCGATAATCTCATAGTTGCTTATTTAGAATCATTCTAATTAGTGACAAAATTAAGCATTTTTACCAACACAGACAAATAATACCTCAGAAAATCTTTCATGTTTTTTGTGATAAAATAAGGGATGCCACTTTTTGCGTGACATCCCTTGGATTTTAGATTTTGATTAATTTCATTTTGAAGTAGTGGCTGGAGCAGCAGGTGTCTTCAAGTATTTGTCAAGGAAGTTGAAGAATACTCTCTGCCAGAGAATAGCATTCTGAGGCTTCAGTATCCAGTGGTTCTCATCCGGGAATACCAGCATTTCAGCCTCAAGATTGTGCATACGGGCTGCATTAAAGGCCATCATACCTTGAGAGGCAAGGATTCGATAATCAAGTTCGCCGACAGTCACAAGTATTGGCGCAGTCCATTTATCCACGAAAAGATGAGGAGAGTTGGCGTAAGTATTCTGAGCGATGGCATTGCTCTTGTCCCAATAGGGTCCACCGAGGTCGAAATCAGCGAAAAACATCTCTTCAGTCTCAAGATATTGCGCTTCGATATTGAAGATTCCGGCATGTGCAATAAGAGCAGCGAATCTTCCGTCATTGTGTCCGGCAAGCCAATACACTGAGAAGCCACCGTAACTTGCGCCGATAGCACCGATGTGCTTGGCGTCAACGTATGGGCGGGCAGCAAGATAGTCTGCTGCGGCGAGATAATCCTTCATGTTTTGACCTCCGTAGTCGCCAGAGATCTGCCGATTCCATTCTGTGCCGAAACCGGGTGTGCCACGTCGACAGGGAGCAATGATGGCATACCCATTTGCAGCCATTATGCGGAAATTCCAACGATATGACCAGAATTGGCTGACAGCCTGCTGCGGACCGCCCTGACAATATAAAATACCGGGATATTGTTTGGTCTCGTCAAAATTGGGAGGCAGGATTATCCACGCCACCATCTCTTTGCCATCGGTAGTCGGTACGAGGTGTTTTTCTACAGTGACAGGAAGCAACTGGTCAAGGATATCTTTGTTAATATTACTGATATTAGTTACTTTAGTATCCGCTCCGACAGTCACGATATCTTTAGGCTCGAGCATGCTGCAGCGAGCTGCTAACAGCGTACCATTTGCCAGTTCCAAAGGAGAAGAATAGTCGTAGAAACCATCTTCCGTAATTTGCTTGATGGCAGCATCAGCAACATTGATACGGAAGAGGGGACACGTGCCGTTGTAATATCCGGCGAAGAGAATCGTCTTTCCATCGCGCGACCATTGAATTTCCTCGGGCCAATAGTCCCAGTTGGCAGTAAGATCTCGTTTTTCACCGGTTTTGGTATCCATCACCATCAAGCGTTTTTTATCGCTTTCATATTTTGGAGTCTCCATTGAGAGCCAGGCCAATTTTGAGCCGTCAGGTGAGAAGGCGGGGTCTGTGTCATAGCCTTTGTTCTCTTCTGTAAGACAAGTTGTCTTTCCGCTCTCTACATCATAGCTGTAGAGATTGGAGTCAGTGGAGAAAGCATAATCTTTGCCGGCATATTTGCGTGACACGTAGATGAGGGTCTTGCTGTCAGGACTCCAGGCGAAAGACTCCGCACCTCCGAAAGGACGCATGGGACATTCAAATGGTTCTCCCTCCATTATGTCTTTGGGATTTTCAATTGATTTGCCGTTAAAGTCAGCAAGGAAGGGGTGAGGTATCTCTGTTACCCATTCGTCCCAATGTTTATACATTAGATCATCCACGAGGCGACCGGTAGTTTTATCCAGACCGTCGTAAAGTGTGGAGTCTTTTTGCCATGATTTTATAGGAGATGCAAGTATCACCTTTTTTTCATCGGGCGAAAATTTAAAACACTCAACACCATTTTCCATTGATGAGAGTTGCACGAGTTCTGTGCCGTCTGCATTAACGGAATATACCTGTCTTACACCACCATCTGCAGTGTTGATAAAGGCAAGGCGATTGCCACCGTCATACCAGGTAAGATTAGATTCAGAGGAAGCTGTTTTGGTAATTCTTCTTATATCCGTGCCATCCGGCTTCATAGTATAGATCTCGGAATTTCCTTTATTCAGTTCCACACTTTCGTAAGTAAGTGTAAAGGCAATCACCGAACCGTCGGGAGAGGGACAGATTTGTCCGATACGCCCCATTGCTTCGAGCACTTCAGGCGTCAGCATGCCGTCTACCACTTGCACGTCCGGCTTGTCAATTATCACATCTTCACCATCTCCTTTGCCGGTGCAGGAACCGAGCAGAGCGGGGAGCATCAGTAAACTCATTGATTTTAAGATTTTGTTCATTTTCTTTTTTGTGATTTATTAGATTTAAGGTTATTATTATTTTTTCTTACAGAGCCTCTTTCCTTACCGACCTTTGAGTTGGTCTTACTATGCGGTCCCATATATCCGTCTCGACTTACGCCACCGGGATACAAGGCTTTAATCAAGTCCGGACGATGACATTTTCTCAGAGTATCCACAATTTCTCTTTTGGCTTCCGGCTTATACCAGAAGAAAAACTGTCGCTGTCTGTTTTTTTCTTCTTCAGTACGGGCTGTGACCATCCTTTCACCCGTATATGGATGTATTCCGGCATAGTAAATCTCTGTAGCGAGTGTCATCGGTGTCGGAGTAAAGTCTTGCACCTGTTCGAGATGGAAGTCCAGCCCCTTGGTAATGACAGCCAGTTCTGCCATATCTATATCTGTGCAACCGGGATATGAAGATATGAAATAGGGTATTAACTGCTGACGCAGCCCTTTACGCTTGTTGACGTCGTCAAAGGTGCGCTTGAATTTCCGGAAAAGCTCGAAGGAGGGTTTGCGCATTAAATTCAGCACCTGTTCTGATGTATGCTCGGGAGCAACTTTCAGTCTGCCGCTTACGTGGTCGGAAATAAGCGATTCGATATACCGACGGTTGCATTCATTAACCTCCGGTGACTTGTTATGCGCCATAGCGAGATCATATCTTACTCCGGATCCGATAAAAGATTTCTTGACTCCGGGAAGACTGTCAACGCTTTTGTATACATCCAATAATGTTGAATGGTCATTATTTAAATTAGGGCAAACCTTTGGATGAAGACATGATGGGCGCACACATTTTTCACAGATGGAGATATCATATCCGCGCATAGCGTACATGTTGGCGGAGGGTCCGCCTAAGTCGGAGATATATCCCTTGAAGTCATCCATCTGAGTGACCTGTTTTGCCTCTTTTAAGATAGATTCTTTAGAACGAGAAGCAATAAATTTCCCTTGATGGGCAGAAATGGTGCAGAAGCCACAGCCGCCGAAGCATCCCCTGTGCATATTGACGGAGTGTCTTATCATATCGTAAGCCGGGATAGTCTTTCCTTTATATCTGGGATGTGGATAGCGCGTATATGGCAAATCGAATGAAGCGTCGATTTCTTCTTGAGTCATCGGCGGATACATCGGATTGATGCAGACCCATTGGTTGCCGGTTTTCTGCCACAGTCGATTTCCGTGAATTTTATTGCTTTCCTGCTCTACTATCTTGAAATTGGCTGCTTGCTTGCTTTTTCCTTTTTTGCATTCTTCAAAACTGTTGAGCACGATTTCGTTGGCAGCCGCATCCGGTGCGGAGTGAGTAAGAAAGGCTGTCTGCGGGATATCCCGGATATCGGATATTTTTTCTCCGGCATCAAGACGTTTCGCAAGTTCGATTATGGAGCGTTCACCCATACCGTAGATAAGCATATCCATAGGGGAGTCAATAAGTATCGATGGACGGAGTTTATCCTCCCAGTAGTCATAATGAGACACACGTCTCAAAGAAGCCTCAATTCCTCCGCCGATGACCGGGACATCGGGATATAGTTCCTTAAGTATCTTGGCATAAACTATTGAAGGATAGTCAGGTCGGGCTCCATGTTTCCCTCCCGGAGTGTATGCATCATCATGACGCAATCTACGTCCGGCGGTGTAATGATTTACCATCGAGTCCATCGCTCCGGGGGAGATGCCGAAGAAAAGACGCGGTTTGCCGAGCTTCTTGAAGTCGCGCAGATCATCACGCCAGTTAGGCTGAGGCACGATTGCTACCTTATATCCTTGTGACTGCAAGACACGACCTATTACAGCGACGCCGAAAGAGGGATGGTCTACGTACGCATCGCCTGAAAAGAGGATGATGTCAGGCTGCTCCCAACCGAGACGATTCATTTCATCTCGAGTGGTGGGCAGATATAATGATGTATCGAGGCGTGGATTCATTTCTGCTCGGCGTTTTGCTTTAGTTTCTCAAGCCTTTCGGTCTGTGCCATCAGTTCGTCTCTTAGTTGGGCTGCCTCTATGAAATCCGTACGGCGTGCGGCTGCTATCATATCTTGTTTCAGATGTTCGACATACTTTTCGAGTTCCGGCACGGAGATATATTCCATTACGGGGTCTGCCACCATACTTGGCTTGGTCTCTTCTTCAATATAGATAGAGGGTTTATCTACGAGATCCGTACTTGAGGATTTGATAATAGGCGAGGGCACAATGCCGTGTTGCTCGTTATAGAGTATCTGTTTTGCGCGTCGACGTTCCGTCTCATCAATCGTGAGTTGCATGGAGTCGGTAATCTTGTCGGCATACATTATTACTTTTCCATGCACGTTTCTTGCGGCTCTGCCTGCTGTCTGAGTAAGTGAACGGTGATTGCGCAGAAAACCCTCCTTGTCGGCATCAAGAATTGCGACGAGGCTAACCTGCGGCAAGTCAAGCCCTTCACGCAACAGATTGACACCGATTAGGACATCATATACTCCATTTCTAAGATCTTCCAGAATGGCAATACGGTCGAGGGTTTTGACATCACTATGTATGTATGCACTCTTCACGCCCCATTTGCGAAGATGCTCGTCGAGTTCTTCGGCCATACGTTTGGTGAGAGTGGAGACAAGAGTTCGTTCTCCGGCTTCGATGCGCAGACGTATTTCCTCCATCAGGTCATCTATCTGATTCATCGTGGGTCGCACCTCTATTTCCGGGTCGAGAAGACCTGTAGGACGTATCACTTGCTCGGTAAACATTCCGTCCGACTTTTGCAATTCGTAGTCGCCGGGAGTGGCTGAAACGTAGAGCACCTGAGGTGTCAGCCTTTCAAATTCATCAAATTTCAAAGGTCGGTTGTCAATTGCTGCGGGTAGGCGGAAACCATACTCCACAAGGTTGGTCTTGCGTGAAAAGTCACCGCCAAACATACCGCGAATTTGCGGGAGCGTCACATGACTTTCATCTATTATTGTGAGGAAGTCTTTCGGAAAATAGTCAAGCAGACAGAAGGGACGGGCTCCGGGTTCTCGACCGTCAAAATAGCGGGAATAGTTCTCAATGCCACTGCAATGACCGAGTTCTTTGATCATCTCAAGATCGTAAGTCACTCTTTCGCGAAGGCGCTCGGCTTCAAGGATTTTTCCCTCTTTGCGGAAGAAGTCAACCTGAGCACCGAGATCCAAAGATATTTGATCTATGGCACTGGCCGTGCGCTCTTTGGAGGCTACAAATATATTGGCCGGATAAATCTTAAAACCTTCAAGATTTGAAAGTACGATACCCGACTCCGGATCAACAGTCTGTATTGATTCTATTTCATTTCCCCAGAAGACGACACGTAGTTGTATATTTTCAAATGAAAGCATGATATCTACAGTGTCACCCTTCACTCTGAACTGGCCGCTATTGAGTTCCGTTTCCGTGCGGGAATAGAGCGATTCTACAAGTTTGCGTAAGAAAGCTCTTTGGCTTACATCTTGTCCTTTTTTAATTTCAATGACCGTTTGTGCGAAATCTTCAGGATTACCCATACCGTAGATGCAACTCACCGATGAGACGACAATAACGTCACGTCTTCCGGAGAGGAGTGCAGCTACGGTGGAAAGACGAAGTTTTTCAATCTGGTCATTGATCATCAGGTCTTTCTCAATATACTTGTCAGAGGAGGGGATATATGCTTCCGGTTGGTAATAATCGTAATAGCTTACAAAATATTGTACGGAATTTTCCGGAAAAAATGTCTTGAACTCAGCATACAGTTGAGCAGCAAGTGTCTTATTATGCGAGAGTATCAGGGTAGGACGTTTTACCTGCTGGATCACATTTGCCATAGTAAACGTCTTACCACTACCGGTCACGCCAAGGAGCGTCTGGTATGGCTGTCCGGCGGTGATACCGGCAGAAAGTTCGGCTATAGCCTCCGGTTGGTCGCCCGTAGGCATATATTTTGATGTCAGCTGAAAATCCATAGTAGCAAAGATAATAAAAAAATTCGAATTAGTAGGTAATAGTAGTTTTTACAAAAAATGTGCCATAAAAAATACAGCAACCTTCACAGGCTGCCGTATCGTAGTTTTCCATAATACTTTTTTAACTAACCTAACATCATGAAACGATTTCTTACTTTCTGTAATATAAACATCCTCACTCAAAAAAAAGTTCACCATCCTATATTTTTTTTCGAAAAAAATCTATCTTAATATCCAAAATATCAATTCAAAACAAAGTTAAAAAATTGAATATATAACCCCGGCGGGGTTAAATATGGATAGCCGGGCACAACGTGTCCGGACTCAAACACATGGTCATCTACAATGTCCCGGAGGGACTGTATCTCCAAGATAAATTAAATATTTAGAGGAAATTTTTTATTTACGCCAAGTTGATTTATTATTTTTGTAAATCCAATCATAACTACACCCACAATGGACATAAAGGTCGGAATAATGACTCACGGCACTCCTCGTTTTAAAAAAGAGGGAGAAAATATAATTCTTGAAAATCAGTTGATAGGACGAGGCTTCCACTGGGAGAGTGCCATCAGGTCTCTCCTGCCGGGAAAGATTGAATTAACGGATGATAAAGACTTTCCCCTTATCAATATTCTTAACATTGAGACGTATCTGCAGTGTGTTGTAGGCAGTGAGATGAGTCCCGACGCACCGATAGAATTTCTGAAGGCTCATGCCATTATTTCGCGCAGCTGGGCTGCCGGAAAGGTACTGAAGTGTCACTCTATGTCAAATGAAGGTAAAAGAATTACAGATGAGAAAATTATATCATGGGAAGATACTGCCGACCATATTGGATTTGATGTATGCTCGGATGACCATTGCCAGAGATATCAAGGTATTCAGCCCCTGAGCGACAAGGCTCGAGAAGCTATTGCCTCAACCTCCGGAATGATACTGACAGATACTGACGGCAATCTTATCGACGCAAGGTTTGCCAAATGTTGTGGGGGACGGACTGAGAGATTTGACACCTGCTGGCAAGATATCAATCCTCCGTCCCTTATAAGCATAGAGGATCCGTGGTGTGATTTATCGGACATGGCAGACTCTGACAGAGAAAAATTACTCGGGAGTGTACTTAAGGAATACGACCGCAGCACTCAAGGCGGACACAGTTGGTCAGTACGCTTGACAGGGGAGGAGATAGGGGAGTACATAAGAGTAAAAATCGGTCAAGATATCGGTAAAATCCTTGACTTAATACCACTCGAACGAGGCGAATCCGGCCGAATCAAACTGATGAAATTTGTAGGAGAGAAAAAGAGTCTTACCATCGGTAAAGAATTAATGATCCGCAAGGCGTTATCGACATCCCACCTATACTCTTCCTGGTTTGATGTAATCCGCACAGAAGCCGGAAACTTCCTATTATCCGGTCACGGCTGGGGACACGGAGTCGGTCTATGTCAAGTCGGCGCAGCCCGCATGGCCAAAGCCGGCCACACAGCCAAAGAAATCCTAACCTTCTATTACCCCAACTCCCAAATCACATCCCTACATTCTTACCTCAAATAACACTATTAATCGTTTTAAGATAAACAGACTAATTATCAGTTTTTTATCATATAGAATATAAGGTGAGAATCTGCGTTTGCTATGCAATATTTGCTTATTATATCTTTGTCAATTTGGGAAGAAAATCGTTCAAATCCTCGTCACCGCAATCAAACGAACTGATTGGGTAATTATCGGTGAGCCTAACTAATTGAAGCATACTTATAGGAGGATTTTTACTTTACGCTTAAAATCCTCGTAAGTCTTGCGTAGTTGTGCTTTTTTATCTTCAGAGTAAGGTTTTGTGCCTTGTATGATTGATTCAAACCGTTGTGCATCTGCACCGTAGAGCACCGGGGTTTCTGCTATTGGGCGTGCCATGTTTAAAATAAATTATCTGTGAGTACTCAAAGGTAAAACGACTGGCCACGTCGTTTGTTTTACAAAGATACTATTTTTTTTACATAGACACACTATTACTATGAGAATATCATAGATCACCACTCATTGAAAGTGCGAAGGTGTCGCAGTAAGGGAATTTTAAGCAGATACTTTTTATAATTTTGAAGCGTATAGTTTGGGTTAGAATCTGCGTTAAATCTCCTTTTAATCCAGCGTATCGAGGGCTTAAGCGTATCTCGCCCTCATCTGCGTTTCGCTTATATCTTCAGTTATCCATAGTGAAAGGGATTATATTTAAAATTAGGCAAAACGCAGATCCTCTCGGGCTATCACCCTTGTGTGGTAAACGCAGGATCTAAGGGGATTAAACGCAGAATCTTCTGAATATTATGCTGTCAGAATAGATAATGTTGATCGAACGAGATTTATGTCGCAGGTTTAGTATTCAAAGTTTTGAAGGAAAATAGAAGGTTGGTAAAGGAGGTAATGGCTTATGCAGTATTGTCTGTTGGTGATGAGGAAAATTGAAGGGGAGTGGTATTGGCGGAATCAAATAAAAATTATAAATTTGCAATGTAGACCGTTACGCAGAGGCCTGATGGGCTGAGCGGGAGGGTCAACATACATTTTGGAAGCGTATTCTATGCTAAAATCCAAGAGAT
>CAYVZJ010000003.1:0-64582 GCA_964456155.1 uncultured Sangeribacter sp. | reverse complement strand
TTTAGTGCCAATTATTTAAAATATTCTTTTAACAGTAAAAGTGTTCAAAACCCGTGACGGATATTCTTCATCTTTCGGAGCACCATTTAATCCTAAAAAATAGAACCCATTCCATAAAATTGATTATCTTTGTGTGAAATTAGCACAAATAATCATAAATAGGATAATGAAGAAAAGATATATGATGGTTGGAGTCGTTGCGGCTCTTTTGGGATCAATGACGTTGAGTAGTTGCATCGGTTCGTTTCGACTTACCAACAGTGTTCTGAAATGGAATAAACGTGTAGGGAATAAATTTGTCAACGAGCTGGTATTCTTTGCGTTTTGGGTGCTACCCGTCTATGAAGTGACGTCATTGGCAGACATTCTTGTACTCAATTCAATAGAATTTTGGAGTGGCCGCAATCCCCTTACCTCCTCTACCAAAGTGGTGGATACCGACCACGGCAGATATGAGATAATCTGTGACGGTAAGGGGTATACTGTGACTCACAAGGATACCGGAAGAAACTATCGTCTTGATTTTGCAGAAGAAACGCAGACATGGAGTCTTGAATTTAAAGGCGAAACGTATCCACTTATGACCTATATAGATGAGAATACCATTCAGATCATAGCTCCGGAGGGCGACATGCGTGTGGTAAATCTTACTGAGGATGATGTGTTGGCATACGAAAACTCAGTGCGCTCACAAACATTTTTGCGCGCTTCCGCGTTATAAAGATAAAGAAATGACATGCCGTGCAATGGTGTGTTATAAAAGAATAAGAATATTAATAAAAACATTAAATCAATAGTATTATGAAACCACTTCATGTAATTTGTGCAGTAATCGGCGGTGCAATTGCCGGAGCTGCTGTAGGTCTGCTCCTTGCCCCTGAAAAAGGAGAAAATACCCGTAAGAACATTATCAAAATCCTCAAGGATAAAGGCATTTGTCTCAAGAAGAGCCAGATGGAAGAACTCGTAGACGAAATTGAGGATCAGATTGAAAACCATATCTAAACAAATTATTGAAATGAAAGCACTTAATATTTTATATGCCTTCTTGGGAGGTGCAATAGTAGGCTGTGGAGCTGCTCTGCTTTTCGCGCCTGAAAAGGGAGAGGAACTTCGTGAACGTATCGTGAAGATTCTAAAGCGTAACGGCTATAAGATCAGCGATAAAGAGGTTGATGCTCTTGTAGCGGAGCTCGCTGGCGAAGAGCTCTAAGGCTCTCACAATAAAGATACATATTGAGGGGCAGCATGGTGAATTGCCATACTTCCCCTCTTTTCAATAATTCGGATTTGATATGAAATTGACGGATGAAATACGCTCGTTGTTTGCTGATGGCAAAGAATGGATAGAGCTGGAGATAGAATATGCCAAACTTACGGTGGCTGAAAAGTTTACCGTGCTGCTGTCAACCCTCGTCTTGGGAGCAGTATGCTTAATGATGTTTATGGTAGTGCTGATAATGCTGAGCCTCGCATTGACCTACGTTTTCCGGATGTTTCTTAATCCCGGATTATCATTTCTTTGTGTGGCCGGTGTGCTGATACTGTTGATTGTAGTTGTTTACCTTTTGCGTAAGCCCTTACTGCTGAATCCTATCGCGCATTTGATCAGTAAGCTTTTTGTTGGTGATAAAAAATAAAGTCATGAGTAAAGATAAAACACCGATTGTGCTTGAGGAAACTCCGAAGGTGGAAATGCCTAAAGCGAAAGGAATGTCGATAGATGAGATCAGGTATCGTCGTGCTCTGGTAGCCTTGAAGAAGGAATTCAGCAAGAGCAAAGTATTGCTGCATAAAGAGAAGATAGCTAACAGTTCTCCCTTCAGTAAAGGGTATAAAGCCTCTTCTAAAAACAGATTTGGACGGACAGGTGCCATATTAGGGAAACTTACCGGAAAGCTCAATTATATAGACTATATTATGATGGGCGTATCTCTTTTTCAGACAGGTAAAAAAGTGTTGGGATATTTCCGGAAACGTAAATAAATTCTGATGAAAAATTACATTTCATTGCGTATTCTCTTCACTCCTTGCAGTGCAGACGCTACAGATCTGATGGCTGCCTATTTGGCCGACTTCGGATACGAGTCTTTTGTGGCAGATGAGGAAGGGCTGACAGCTTATATAGACGCCGCTGAGTTCAATGAAAGCATCGTTCAGGAAGTCGTAGACGGATTTCCGATGCAGTGCCAAATAGAATACTCAAGCGAGTTTGTGGAGGGGAAGGATTGGAATGAGGAATGGGAGAGAAATTACTTCAAGCCCATAGTAATTGACGATGCTTGTGTAGTGCACAGCACATTTCACAAAGATGTGCCGCAGGCCGAATATGATATAGTGATAGATCCGAAAATGGCTTTCGGAACGGGTCATCACGCCACAACATGTATGATGATACGAGGCATTTTATCTCTTAATCTGAAGGATAAGAAAGTCATTGATATGGGTACGGGCACAGGTATCTTGGCTATATTGGCATCAATGCGTGGAGCGTCGGAGGTGATTGGCATTGAGATTGACCCCGGTGCATGCGAGAATGCGCGAGATAATGTGAAGCTTAATCATAGGGATATTGAAATAATTGAAGGTGATTCAGCAGCATTAGCCGGATGTGGTATGGCCGATATATTTTTAGCCAACATCAACCGTAACATTATTTTGGCTGATTTAAGCAGATATGCAGCCTCTCTAAAGTCCGGCGGAGATATGCTGTTAAGCGGCTTCTACGAGCGAGACATCCCGATGCTGGAGCAAGCCGCCGCCCTCTACGGTCTTGAAAAATGCCATCAGTACACCGAAGGCGAAGACTGGGCAGCCCTCCACCTCCGAAAAAAATAGTTTAACTCATGATGTAAATTATTAAAAAGTAAACGATATGCCTGCGCCAATCCCTTTTATAGTAAAGTAACAACATGCCTTCATCACACCTAACAATGTAGCAAATACTTCTGTATATTCTACAGTTATGGGCGTTTTCTTATCTGATATTGTTTTGATATATAAAAATATTTGAGACTATATCATCAAAATTCTCTGATGAGAATCCTATAGGGCAATCTAAATTATTTTTTTGCTCAAAAGCACGTTGCTTACAGCCTCCTCCACATAACGGTGCAATCCGGCAATTACGGCAACTTTCATTTGATAATTTATAAGTTTCTCTTAGAGATACTTTTTCCTGATCATATTCAATTGATCCATCCTGTTTTAAAACACCGATTCTATTATCTTTAGTAAAATTGCGAGCTGTGCATCCAAACACATCTCCATTATAATTTATTAAACAATGATTGACCTTATCTCCATAACAAGTATTTAAGACGTATTGAGGAATATTACTTGAAGACACTTTAAAACCAAAATTTCTGAATAATTCTCTTAATTTTTCAATGTTTTCTTCTGTTTCATCTATTCGTGAAGTCTTATCTTGCCATACTCTTTGGAAATCAAAAGAGATATTTGATTTTGATTCCCCGTCAATTTTTTTGAAATCTTCAAGGATACCCGGAATTGTTGATAGATTTTCAGAGGTATAATTGACCCGAATCACCACTCTCATTCCCAAAGCGCATAATTCTATGATATTCGCGAGTATATTTCTATATGATTCCTCTCCTCCTTTAAAGAATCGAGTCTTGTTGTGGTCTTGTTCTCCTCCATCAAGTGTTATTTGAAATCCGCAATCATATTTTGATAAAAACTGTAAGATTGTGGTATTTAATAAAGATCCATTCGTAGTAAAATGAACATGAAATCTAATGCCATTCTCTTTACACTTTTTATCTGTAAAAACTATTAAATCCTCTATTATAGAAGTAAAGCAAAGAAATGGCTCACCGCCAAAAAAACCTAAATCAAAATCCTTCAATTTATTTGTCTCTATTGTTTTCACAATAAATTTTTTGGTCATTTTTAAAGTTTCTTGACTCATGATAGAATCTTGTAGATGACTTTCATAGCAATACCAACATCTAAAGTTGCAATCAAGTGTAGGATTAATATGTAGTATATAATTATCCTTATTATTCTCTTGAGAGTGTATTCTATTCAATAGATTTTGAACTTCATCGATATCCTTATCTAATATCATACCGGCTTGCTTCAAATTGTTATACAGTAAGGGATGATTGGTTTGAAGTTCTTCAATTGTATGAGAAGTATTATCCAATAAAAGATTTCTCACTGCTACAAATTGACCTGTATACGCATTGTAAAGCAAGGTATCATTATCAGATGGATGGAGATATGTATTATAAATACTATACTTCATTTTTAAAGTCCGGAAGAATCCGTTGATTTGAGATATGTTATATTTAATTTTCTGGGATCAAGGATAAATTGTCAAAAACTATCAATTCAAAACATTAGTTTCTGCTGAAGGAACAAATGCCGGAATATTTGGAGAAACTTCTTTTCCATATCCAAATGTATAAGTGAGAGTTAATGCACACTCTCTGCCTATATTATATTGAGTAGTGTTATACCAATAATACCGGCCGTCGTAGATTTTTTCAATCTTGGTATACTTATTTAGTATATTGTTTATGGAAAAATGAGCATAGAGGTTTTTCCAGCCATATGTTAAACTGAAATCCAGTTTGCCTGGATAGTTTTGTCTTAGATGACCATTCTCTATCAAAGATTTCATGGGTGAACGATAGGCTATTGACATCTGTACATTTCCGATTATGTAGGTAGCATCTATTTTTCCTTGAACAGAAGATAATGAAGTAGTCGTAGAGGGGATGTTTGAATAGGTGTATGACCCGCTAAATGATAAAAGTAATTTTCTTGAAAAAAACGAAAGACTGCTTCCTATGGTCATAGAAAAATTATCTTCGGGAAGACCATTATATACAGATCTGAGTAATCCTCCATATTGCTCCGGCAAGGCAGAATATTCAAACATTGTCCTGTTATAACTTTTGGTATAATGGGCATGCAATGACAAATTCAATTGATTTAGAGGTAGATAATTGGCCCAAATATATCCGGACCAACTATGACTATTTCGTAAGTCAGGATTACCCATAGTCCATATCAAATCTGAATTTTGAACTAAAACAGGATTGAGTTCACTCGGATTTGCCGAATACATATTGAAAGCTATTTCACCATGAAGATTCAATTTCCTGCTAAGACTGCTTTGAACTCCAAATGAAATGGCCGGGTTAATTTGATGCTCACGTATATTTGAAATTTGCCAGCAACAGATATTCAAACTTGGCATGGCTGACAGACTGATTTTTGAATTAACATCCCACCATATCATTAATTGATTATCAATGGTCTGTCGATTTTGAGTGGTTTTAGTCGAAGCCGTACCGGAATACTCCGTGGTATAATTATCAAAATTACCGTTTAGAGTATATTGAAATGTCCATCCGCGTGGCCCATAATATGCCGGAGTTAATTTAAATGAGAAGGAATTGACGTTTTCGGAAGTTCCATTTTCAATTTGTGAAATCAAGCCTGTCTTTTCCCAAGAATTGGATTTATTTTTGCTGTATTTATAGCTCAATTCACCATTGATTACCCATTTTGACCCGAGTTTAAGATGATAATAACCATTAATCGCCGGAATTAAAGAGGAACGCGATGTAAAGCTTGAATATGCGTCTGATAGGAATAAATTCGGTGTCCACGTTTTTATGCCTTCTGTTAGAGCTTTAGGGGTGTTAGTCCAGTTGAGGCCAACCTGATGCATAAAAGAAAATTTCTCCGAGAAATATCTTTGCACAAAGACACCGGATAGTTTCCGTTGTTTGTTTGAATGCGACACATTCTCCGTGCTCTCAATCTCCGGGTATAGTTGAGAACTGTAATAGGTATCTTTATATTTCTCAATGCCTATTGTTTTTTCGTCATTAATATTCTCATATCCTCCGTTTAACAGGATGCCGTATGAACACCGTTTTTTATATACGAGTTTAGAGGCAAGATTATAATCTCCCGAATTTGGCCAAGCCTGTGTAACATCAAGTTTTGTAATGCCACCGATGTCATAATCGGTCATAACAAAATTAATCACGTTACGAGACCCGACAAATTCTTGATCAGTTGGATTCTCTATATATTCTACTCTTTGTGCATGCTTGGGCCAAAAGGTTGCCATCTCCACCGGATCTGTAGGATGACCGTTGATATATATTTCTACAGGTTTTCCGGTTATCGTTTTAATTGAATTTCCCTCAATATTAAGTATAGGCAAACGCATGGTTTGGAGAAGCGTAATCGCGCTATTGGACAGCTGCTTTTCCTTTTTTGATGGCACAAATACAATCTTATTGCCTTCTATCCATGCTGACTCGCTTTCTACTACTAATTCTTGAAGCTCCGTGACGGGATAATCTTCCGGTTTCACTTGGGCTGAAACAGTTGAATGACTGAATAGGATAGAAATAAAACAGAAGCAGAAATAATAAGTTATGGATAAATAAGCATTTGCACCACTATCTTGTTGATTATTCATCTACATCTCTTTCTAAGGGTTATTAAGAGAGCACAAGGCATCGTTGGAGGTGCCAGGCTTCATCATCCCAGTATTATAACATTTTCCGTGATTTGAAGATTTACTACAAACGCCTGAGTAATTCTGACAATCACCGCCATTAGAATTACATGTATCAGGTATTTCGTTGACACAATCCCCTCCGTTGCATCCTGAATTTGTAACAACACCTCCAACCAAAAGAGTGTCATCTTCAGCTCCAATAATTTCGCTGTAACTTTCTCCACCTTCAGTAGCCATTGGCAACTTATTCAGAAACTCTGCTATACGTTGTTTTTTCTCTTTCATTTTAGTAAGATTTTAAAAATTATACTTTTTATTTAGGACATAAAGAATGATGTTCCGAAGATAATAAAAGAATTTTAAATCACATAATATTATGTTTAAAATTCAAAAAAACTGCCCTATGACATATAAAATCACAAGATTTAGAAATGAGCCAGGATTGAGATAATGAGTTGGTTGGACTGGATAAAAAATGTCAGCGACGGGGTGGTCGCTGACATTAATTTTTGATAATCAATGTGTGAAAGCGGAGAGGTCAGTTCATGATCAGGTGATTGATGCCGACGCCGGCTATTACGGTGTAAGCTCGGGCAAACTGGCGAATAAAACTGACTGTTGAGCATTTCGGAGAGCTCTTGATTTCCCTTTCAGTATTCACTTGACTAAGACTTGAAGTAGACTTTTTCGTCATAGGCACTGATTTTAAAAGTTACATTATTATAACGCAACATTTTCAAAAATATTTAACTGACAATAAAAAAAAGATACAGGATTATAATTATATTTGCAGAAAATTTTAAATACAGCTGTGGCTATTCTATCCCAAAAGGAGGGCATAAGCTTACAGATTTGTTAACGACTATACCTTAACACCATGAAAACTAAAATATTAACTACATTATTACTTGCCTCTGCATATACTGTTGGTTTTGCAGAGAATTCAATGAGTGAAAGTTCCCTTTCTTCCGAAGCGGAGATTGAAGAAGAAACTCCAATATTGTATGATGATGAGGAAGAATACGAGCAACGTGTGCTACGCCTTGACATCCAGGCTCGCGTAGACTATCAGATGGTGCGTCAAGGAGAGATGGCTCTTGGTAGTAAGGACTACACCGGACTTCATATCGATAATGCTCAATCGGGGTTTAGAGGAAAGTATCTTGTAATCAGGGCAGACGGTGAGATAGTAAAAGGTCTTACCTATTCGTGGCGTCAGCGACTCAATACGCTTCATGAGGATGCCAATTTCTTTAATGCTACAGACTGGGTATATCTGAATTATAATATCCGTGGCTGGAATTTCCAGGTAGGTAAAGAGGTAGTGGCAATCGGTGGGTATGAGTACGACCGCGCCCCTATCGACCTCTATGCCTGCTCCGTGTTTTGGAATAATATCCCCTGCTATGCATTAGGCGCGTCAGTGGGATATGATGTCAGTAAGAACGATCGTCTTACCTTCCAAGTAGTGCAAAGTCCATTCTTTACCAAAGAAAATCGGAATATGTATGGCTATTCATTGATGTGGAACGGGCATCACGGTTTTTTTGATGCTATTTATTCCGCCAATCTCTTTGAGTATAAGTCCGGAGAGTATATCAACTATATTTCTTTAGGTAATAAATTTACATACAAAAATGTGTCGCTGGAGTTAGACTTTATGAATAGAGCTGCTGCTCGACAGACCTTCTTCTTTAAGGATATGTCTGTAATGGGCGAACTGTCATGGCGTCCAACTCGCAACTGGAATGTATTCGGAAAAATAACGTACGATATAAATAAATCCGGCACGGATGCAGACGTTACGGTGATGGACGGCACCAAACTGACAATGGTGGGTGGTGGTCTTGAGTTCTATCCCTTGCGTAAAGGGCGCCATTCCTTACGTCTTCACGCTGACTGCTTTTATTCCTGGGGCTTTAATGCTAATGATGCCAACATAATGCAGGGTAGAACGCTCTTTTTCTCCGCCGGTGTAACGTGGGATATGAACCTTCTGAATTTAAAGATAAATCGTAAATCCAAAAAGAAATCATAATAACTCAGAATTATGAATACAAATGTAGAGGCCGAGAATACTTCAGAAGCGACGGCCGAAAAGAAAACGCTGATGAAGCGTCTCTCCCCTATCATATGTCTGGTGGTGGTGTTTGGTCTGTTCTATTATTTTGGACAAGTGATGGGAATGGCCAATATGCTGAATACCATGATGCGCACGGCACATGATTTGTTGCTGAACACTGTGCTATACCTGATGGGTATATGCGTATTGACAGGCGCGATAGGCAGAATTTTCGTAGAATTCGGAGTAGTTAACTTAATCGAACGACTTCTAAGACCCTTGATGAAGCCCCTGTTTAATCTCCCCGGTGTCGCCTCATTGGGAGCGGTGATGACATTTCTGAGCGATAATCCCGCCATTATATCATTGGCTTCCGACAAGCGGTTCAGTTCTTATTTCAAGAAATTTCAATTCATTTCGATTACCAATTTCGGTACAGCCTTTGGTATGGGACTATTGGTAATGGTATTTATGGTGGGGCAAGGCTTCTTTTGGCAACCGTTAGTAGGCTTTTTCGGTGCTTTTTGCGGCTGTATAATATCTACCCGCCTTATGCAGCATTATGTACTTAAGAATTTCCCGCATTATGCTACAGAAGATGTTGTGGTGGAAGACAAAGACCATCCGGTAGAGGAGCAGAAACAGGAACGTTCCACTTTTGTGAGAATTCTCAACTCTCTGCTCGATGGTGGAAAGACCGGTGTTGATGTCGGCTTGGCCATTATCCCGGGTGTATTGATTATTTCAACATTAGTAATGATGTTGACCTTCGGTCCGTCAGCGGATGGCTCGTATACCGGAACGGCTTACGAAGGTGTAGGTCTTTTACCCATGCTTGCCGGAAAGATAAATATAATCTTTGAATATCTTTTCGGCTTTGGTGATCCTCACCTTATAGCCTTTCCAATCACAGCCTTAGGTGCAGTTGGTGCAGCTCTGGGTCTTGTGCCTAATTTTATGAGTCAAGGATGGATAGACGGCAATGCTATAGCAGTGTTTACTGCCATAGGAATGTGTTGGAGCGGCTATCTTAGCACTCACACGGCAATGCTTGATTCGCTTGGCTATAGGGAGCTTACACCGAAAGCCATCACAGCTCATACTATCGGTGGACTGTGTGCTGCTGTAATAGCGCATTTCACGTATGTGCTTGTCGCTTTTCTAATCGCATAAGACCCCATTCCCGAAAGTGAATATTCTTGAAGGGGTATCATATATCAAATCGGCTCGTCGTTATTACGATGAGCCGATTTGGTAATAGAATGTTGACAATGATGAGTAGGATAACTGTAATCCGGCATTTGAAGGCTCGGATTACACAGTGAGCACCATCTCTTTCTCTGCGGCGAGGCGACGGAGATTAATGATGGCATATCTCATTCGTCCTAAAGCCGTATTTATGCTCACACCGGTCTGCTCGGCAATTTCCTTAAATGAGAGGTTCTGATAATACCTCATTTTAAGCACTTCGCGTTGCAGTTTGGGAAGCTCGGTTATGAGGCTTTTTACATCATTAGTTATCTGTTCAGATATTATAGTATCTTCAATTGTAGCTTCGCAAAGCTCTTTTCTGTTAAGAATATTTACATCTTCGAGATCAGTGCTCTGCAGATTTTCTGATTTTTCCTGACGATAATAGTCAATGATGAGATTGTGGGCTATACGAGAGATCCAAGCGGGAAACTTTCCATTTTCAGTATATCTTCCCTGTTTGATGGTCATGATTGCCTTTACAAAGGTTTCCTGAAAGATATCATTGGCCACATCCTCCTGCTTAACAATGCGGAGAATGTAATTGAATACTCTCTCTTTGTGTCGCTTAAGAAGCATGTCAAATGCCTCGTTACTGCCCTTCTCATAAGCGCTGACCAGCTGTTCGTCAGTCATGCTTTTGTATTTTGCCATTTTGCTCTATTGATTAGTTAAGTAGAGATGTATCGTATAGGCAGAGGGTTTTTAAGTGTATGTGAATTGGTTGATTATTGGGTATTTCTATTTATTTATGACCATTTATCGGTCGTTTGTTTATGCAAATTTACAAATTATTGCGCTAAAATCCAAATTTATCTACCATTAATTTCTATAAAAAATGTTAACAGATACAATAAATTCAGATTTCATTCGCTACAGACTCACTTTTTTCGTCTTGTGGTCGGTCTTTAATATATATACGCCTCTTGACAATTTGGTAGACAGTGAGTCATTTACGATTCCGGAGAATTGAGTCACGCCATCTATATTATAAATGAAAATATTACCTGAGTAACCGGTAATTGTTAACTCATCGCCTGTGCTTGATATTTTCAGACTTTCATCGGGGATATCCTTTACAACTGATGGGAATGAATCATTCTCATGTATATTCAAAAATCGTTCCCAATATGTTGCCAGTGCATATATATTTCTACAACCGGGCATGACATACACCGTAGCGTATGTCTCTGTATAATAGGTAAAGGTATTGATAGAGATTGAGGGTGGTATTAAAGATCTTACATAAATAGTCAAGAGAGCGGGGCAGTTATTGAACGCCATTGTTCCGATGGTATGAATATCATCATCGAGCTCCATCTCCTCCAAATGTATACAGTTAGCAAACGCCCTCTCACCTATCTCTGTTACCCCTTTGAAGAATAGACGTGTCAAAGAGGCGTTGTTTTCAAACGCACCGGCACCTATCTCCAAAGAGGAGGTTTCAAAATTAATTTTTTGGAGTCCTGCTCCCGAGAATGCATCTTTCCCTATCTTGCGGAGATTGCAAGGAAACGTCACTGATGTGAGGGAAAGAGAGTTGGCGAAGGCACGGTCTCCTATCGTTAGCAATGTTTCGGGAAATGAGATATCCGTCAAAGCAATGCAATCTGCAAATGTAGCATCGTTGATTGACTCTATATCGTTTGGGAATCTTACCGATTTTAGATTTGTGCATCCCGCAAAAACGGAGATACCCATTTCAGCCACTATTTCCGACAAATCCAGGTGAGTAATACCCGTACATCCTTCGAATGCGTTGTTTCCAATTCTCTGCGTCAATTGAGAAATGGGTAATGATTGAAGCGAGGCGCAGTTGCGAAAGGCATTTTCGCCTATCGTTTCAAATGAAAAGGTAAAGCCGGTGTCTTTCAGTGATGAGCAACCATAAAAGCAGCACTCCCCTACGGCTGCTACATCTTCCGGTAACGAAATCTCTGCCAGAGCCTCACAGCCATAAAATGAGTAAGCCGGAATTTCGTTAATATCGGCAGAAATGACCACACTTTTTAAGGATGAGCAACCATAGAATGTGTAATTGCCAAATAATGAAACCTCCGAAGGTATCTCTATTGATTGTAGAGAGGTGCAATTCTGGAAGCACGCGTCTCCCACTGAGTATAGAGTAGATGGGAGAGTGATGTTTTCAAGAGAAACACAGTTATAAAAGGCCATATTGTCAAGATACTCAATGCCTTCTGATATTTTAACGGATGTAATGTTATCGTTGGAGGCAAATGCCATTGAAGAAATGCCGAGCACCTCATACTCTTCTCCTTCAATTGATATTGAAGAAGGCACGATGATTTCAGATTGAGTGGATTGCTTGTCGACATCCAATACCTCAGCAGTCTTTTCTTCGGAGGATATTATTTCGTATATTAAATTATCAATCACAACGTTGGTCATGGCATAAGCTGCATTGACCATAACAAGTGATAACGCGATAGTAAGTAATCTTGAGTTCATAATGCCACAAATTTAATAAAAAAATGCTATTTAACAGAGGTTATGACTAAAAGATATCTAATTTTTGATTAACTTTGTAGTAGTGGTCTGACGGCATCGGATTAAAAGGTAATTTTTTTCAGTTATAGGTGAGATCACACACAGGTTTTATCAAAAATAGTCATGTTATGGCAGAGATTAAAGAAGAATTGACCGTAGAGGAAGGTGGACTCAATTTCATTGAGCAAGAAATAAAAGAGGATCTTGCCGCCGGCAAGAATGGTGGCCGACTGAGCACTCGTTTTCCGCCGGAGCCAAATGGATATCTTCATATTGGTCACGCCAAGGCCTTTATAATGGACTTTGGTGCAGCTGAAAAATTTGGAGGTACTTGCAATTTGCGTTTTGATGATACCAATCCTCAGAAAGAAGATACTGAATATGTTGAGGCCATCAAACGTGATATTCATTGGCTTGGTTATGATTGGGGTGACAGATTGTATTACGCAAGCGATTATTTTCCTCAGCTCTATGATTTGGCCGTTAGAATGATCAAGGAGGGTAAGGCATACGTTGACGAGCAGACTTCTGAACAGATAGCTGCTCAGAAAGGCACTCCTACTCAGCCCGGTCAGAATAGTCCGTATCGTGATCGTCCTATTGAAGAAAATCTTGATCTCTTTGAGCGGATGAATGCGGGAGAGTTTCCTGATGGTGCTATGGTGCTTCGCGCAAAGATAGATATGGCAAGCAGCAACATGCACTTCCGCGATCCTATCATGTTTCGTATAATACATACTCCCCATTGGCGCACCGGCGAAACGTGGAAAGTATACCCCATGTATGATTTTGCTCACGGTCAGAGCGACTATTTCGAAGGTGTGACTCATTCGATATGTACTCTTGAGTTTGTGCCCCACCGTCCGCTATATGAATATTTCGTCAAAGAACTGGCAGACGAATCTTATTGTCCTCGTCAGATTGAGTTTAATCGCCTCAATCTAACATATACGGTAATGTCCAAGCGCAAGCTCCTTCAGCTTGTAAAAGAAGGACTGGTAAGTGGCTGGGATGATCCCCGTATGCCTACCATTTGCGGTTTACGTCGACGTGGATATACCCCTTCTTCAATTAAGGATTTTGTTAATCGCATTGGTTATACCCGTTATGAAGCTCTCAACCACATTGAACTTCTTGAGCATTCAGTGCGTGAAGATCTCAATAAGACAGCTACTCGTGTAAGTGTCGTCCAGAATCCCGTAAAACTTATTCTTACCAATTATCCCGAAGGTAAGACAGAGATGATGCAGATGGACAACAATCCTGAAAATCCTGCAGAGGGCAAACACTATATGCCTTTTACTCGAGAGCTCTGGATAGAAAGAGAAGATTTTATGGAGAATCCTCCCAAGAAATTCTTCCGCCTCTCCCCCGACAAAGAGGTAAGACTTAAGGGTGCTTATATCATCAAGTGCACCGGCGTAAAGAAAAACGACTCGGGCGAGATTGAAGAAATCTACGCTGAGTATGACCCGGAGACTTTAAGCGGTATGCCGGGAGCAGATCGTAAAGTGAAAGGCACATTGCATTGGGTTAGTGTGCCGACAGCTGTCAAAGCAGAAGTGAGAGACTATGATCGTCTCTTTGCTGTGGAAGATCCTTCATCAGAAGAAGGAGATTTCCGCGAACTCCTTAATCCAGACTCGTTGAAAGTGCGCGAAAACGTCATGCTTGAACCCTGGCTTGCGGAGCGAGTGAAGGCCGGAGACCACTATCAATTCCAGCGATTAGGATATTATACAGTCGACCCTGACACTACTCCCGATCATCCCGTCTTCAACAAGACAATAGGTCTGAAAGACACATGGGCTAAAATGATGAAAAAATAATTTAAGCGTTAAATAATGTTAAAAATCAGACATATTTTTTATATATGTCTGATTTTTTTGTAAATTTGCAACTCTTATCGCGTCTTCGTGTCAAGACACATCTGAATAAATGGGGATGACTGGCTTTGACAGCGTGTAGAAACGGTAGGTAAGCATGCAGAGTTTTGGTGTTGAAACTCTTTAATCGCAACAGCATCAACCTATAATTGGCGAAAATAACAATTACGCTCTCGCTGCGTGATCTGAATAGAGTAAGATCCCTTAATTTGTAGCAAAGAGTCTACAAACGAGACATCACCCCATTGCCCCGTTCCGAGACGTTTGGAGAAGGTGGTGCTAAGAAAATCGGAAATAGGAGAGGCTTTGTCTCGCAGTCTCTCCGAGATTTAGAGACTAAGGATATGATTGGTAGTCGTGAGCCTGTCATATCTCGAAAATCAAGTCACAGACTAAGCATGTAGAAAGCCCATTGGGTCCACGTTTGGACGAGGGTTCAATCCCCTCCATCTCCACTTTAACTATTTGAAAATCAAATAGTTGTAAAATAAAACCACCTGATAATGCTTGAATAAAGTAAAATCAGGTGGTTTTTCTATGGATATGCGGTCTGCGTTAGTGCAGGACTCGCTCCAAACGCCGCTGACGGCATAACTCCATAATCGATGTGTTCGCTTGCGACAACAATGATATAGCCGTTGCGCCTCTCGGAGTTTTTATCCACGAGAGAATCGTAAATCTGAACTCTTTATTATATGTCCAAATGTATACTATAATCTATTACAATATGACCTCAATGATAAAGAAAAAATCCTTCGGTGAAATGGAAGCTACTCGATCTATCAAAACTGAAAAGGAGCAATCCCTCAAATTTGGAGAAGAATGTCGAGAAACCACGTCTATTTTCGGATTTAATGTATTAAATCTCTGAAGTGTATCGAACAAATACAACCTATAAGTTGTAAATATGACAAAAGTTTCGTAACTTTGAAGAAAACTTAAGGATATGACTTTTGACGATAAAACTGAAGATAGATGGCTATGAAAGAGTTACAAGACAAATTATCTGCTTACAAGTCCTCCACTCCTTCACGTTGGAGGGAAAAGGCTGTAGAACGTCAGGCGAACAAGGAATGGCTGCGTTATTCTCAAAAAATCGCTATGATGATGCTTGATAAGATGGAAGAGCTGGGAATTACGCAGAAATCTGTGGCAGAACGCATGGGCTGCTCACAGCAATACATATCACGGGTGCTAAAAGGCTCTGAGAATCTCAGTATCGAAACAATCTTCAAGATTGAATCTGCATTGGGTTTACAGATTCTGGAACCAGCGTTTGCCTTACGTTAAAGAATTGGGAGCAACATGATAATAGATAAGTTAAAATGAACACTCGGACTTTCGATAATAATAAATCCACCTGGTTTTACTCTTTTGATTGAGTATCTACAGGTGTATTTCATTATTCGAGGGTCACAACGATCTTCCCTATCTGTCCCCTCTTTTCAGCGAGTTCATGTGCCCTTCCTATTTCGTTAAGGGTGAATTTAGCAGCAATGACAGGATGGATTTTGTGATCTTCTATCACGTCCATCATTCCGTCTATTTGCTCTTGGGTTGGATGATTGCTGTAAAATCCTGTAAGATAAGTGCCTGAAGGAATTTCCTTTATCGGATCAAAGTCTTTTAGGGAGAATACGTTCCCAAGTAACCCTGTATGACACACTATTCCATGCAAAGCCGTCAGACGCAGAGATTCTGTAAGTGTGGAAGCTCCGATCAATTCTAAAACCTTAGTCACCCCTTGAGGGTAATCTTGTAAGAATCGCTTGCGGAAATCATCACCTTCCAAAACCACGCCATCTGCGCCTATTTTGTATAGAATGTCGGCTTTATTTTCACTGCGTGTTGTAGCAATTACTTTGGCGCCTATGGCTTTCCCAAGTTGTATGGCAGCGAGTCCGACAGTTGAGGTTGCTCCACGTATCAGAAGACTATCATTGGCATTCAGTTGCAATGACATGGAAAGAGATCCGTAGGCTGTATAAAATGTCTCCGGAATTGCGGCAAGTTCATCCCGGGTCAAGGATGACTGAACTGCGAAGACATGGGTCGCTGGCACCAGGACATACTCGGCATAGCTGCCATTGAAACTCCGTCCCATGCCTCCCATCAGAGCTATAACCCTTTGACCTTTCTCAAACCGGGTATCGGATTGGTCTACAATTTCGCCAACACATTCAATACCCGGAATGATTGGAGTGTGAATATATGGGCGGTTGACCTCAAACTGACGTAAAAGCACTTCCGAATGGTTTATACCAAAAGCCTTTACACGGATCAAGACCCATCCAGGCATAATCGAAGGCATAGGTACATCGCTTACAATTAAGTCTTTAGCCTCACAGGCTTTTGTAATAACAACTGCTTTCATACTTCTTTCCAACATTGAGGATCCGGAGCATAGAACGATCGGTGATAACCATAGGCCACTGCAGGACATCCACGACAGAATCTCAACAACTCACATTTTGAGCACTTCTCAAATTTCTCATACTGACGGAAGCAATCCATCTCCTCTCCATTCCATATCTCATCAATAGGCGTGCGAAAGAGATTGCCTACCACACTTGCAAAGCGTCGGCATGCCATAACGTTACCATTGGGTTGGATTGTAAAATGGCAGTCCCCACAATGGCAACCGTCATAAATCACATCCGGATGGCTTTCTTCCGGAATCTTAAACAATTCTTTTTCATAGAGATAGAGTGTCCATAGATGGTCTTTGAGATTGAATATAGTGCCGGAATCCTTATATTCTTCAAATTTTTTCCAAATATTGGCTAAAAAGCCCCGGTATTCTGCAGGAGTTATATGAGTTGACTTTTCCTCTGATGTGGGACAGTAGCGACCGAATGCAAACACATTGACTTTCTTGTCTACGACGAGGTCGATAATGTCAGGAATTTCCTTGATATTAGAGCCTGAAACAGTTGACATCACAGCAACCCGAATACCATTGCGTCGAAGCACGTCTATCTTCTCCACCGTAGTATCAAACGAACCGGGCTTGCGGATTGAGTCATGTGTGTCTCGCATACCGTCAATTGAAAGTTGGTATTTCTCACAACCATATTCTTTAAGTCTATGACACACCTCATCTGTGATATGAAAAGGATTGCCGAGTATGGTGAAAGGGATGTCTCGTTCTTTGACCATAGCAAGGATTTTCCAGAAATCACTATGCAAAATCGGGTCTCCTCCGGTAATATAAAAAAATGGCAACCGCCCGATCTTATTACACATCTCTACACATTGCTCAATCACCCGCTCCGCCTTGTCAAGAGATATCTCTATCAGATGGGGATGGCCTTCGGAGAAGATATAGCAGTGCTCGCAACGTTGGTCGCAGCTATCGGTTATGTGCCACTGAAATGCAAAGTATTCCATAACTAAGATTAAATAAAACCCCAATGCTGCATTTGGAATAACGCTGCATTGGAGTTTGTAGAAGTTTTTGCCGAATTATTTTTCTCCGGCACCACAGGCAGAGCCGCAAGCAGATGGTTTGGGTTCGGGCTTCTCGTCGCTCGCACCATAAGCAGAACCACAGGCTCCTGACGGGTTTTCAGTCTCAGCAGCAAAGCAAAGATAAGCCTGAGCAGTATGCTTTACAGCATTGTTGTTAATACGTGTCATAGTTGTACTTTATTTAGTTATCAACACAAATTTAGCTTAATAATTTTAACCTCACAATACAGGAGAAATAACCGACATAGTAACCTTTTTCTCGCTTTTGCTGATTGACAACAATATAAAAATTTTTAAAATAATAATATAAATTCATTGTGACTTAATGCTTTGGAAAGATGATAAAAATCTCATATCTTTGCACCTCAAAGTTCGAACCCATGAGAAAGAAAGAATTGTTGAATTCCATCATTGAGATATGCCCGGTGAGGAACGTTATAGCACGTTTCGGTAATAAATGGGCGTTGCTTGTACTGCTCGTTATAAGTGAGAACGAACCCATTCGATATAACGAACTTGGCCGTAAAATACCGGACATCTCTTCGCGTGTTCTCTCCGGTACATTACGCTCTTGGAGCTGATGGTCTTGTTATCCGAAAACTATACAACGAGGTGCCGGCGCGTGTTGAGTATTCTTTGACTGAAATCGGTCACTCTCTTATACCAATAATCCTGCAGCTTACGGAGTGGGCACAGAACAATCTAAAAACCATAATAGAGCATCGTAAGCGCTCCAATACGCCTCCAATTTCGTAGTTCGTATTTCCTTTATTCAGTTTCGATGATTGATTGTATTATTTCTTTCAGATTTACTAATAATAAGTCGTCTGTCTGAGGATAATAGGCTACATTCGGGTAGACGGAGTTGAATAATTCATAGTCGTGTTCATGTTTGGCGTCAAAGAATCCGTATGTGTTTTGGCGGGCATATTCTGATACATAGTTGAGATCGTTATAGACTACCTTCGGGTTCAGAAGAATTTTTTTCTGCATTTTCATTGATAATGCTATCGTGGCACATTCATTCTCTGCCACTACCCATTGAGGATGATGGCGTTTTATTTCTTCCGGGATAAAAACTCTCAGGTCCTTTTCATAAAGCATATCATTATTATATACGTGTCCAAGAGGAGAAAGTTCCACTATGCTCAACACCTCTTGCATCATGAACTCATTTTGCTCTTCAAGAGTAGGATCCTTAATATTGAAAGGTCTTAAAAAAATTAGATTATCTTTTTTCATTTTTTTTGGATATGAGACTAAGACTATTGTAGTTACCTGATGAAAAATGGAATGGGGACTAAGACCCCATTCCATAAAAAATGTTATTGAAAACCAATTTGAGGAATATTGGAATGAAGCTGTTCGTTGTGGCAAATTTTGAGGATAGTTTTGAAATCTGTTATTTCCTTACCGTAAAGTATGGATTCTACAGAATGTTTGCGTACCACATTTTCAATCTCACCACCGGAGAGATTACATTCGGCAGCCAGTGTCCGAGCATCCGAATCTGAGAGAGCCGGCAGCATCTCTTTCCAGATACATGCTCTAACTTCCTCAGAAGGTCTCTCATATCTGATCTTATAAAGGAAACGGCGCTCAAAGGCTTTATCAAGGTTGGAAGTGAGATTTGTAGTCGCTATCATTATCCCTTCCAGCGTTTCCATCTCTTGAAGGATTATATTCTGAATAGAATTTTCCATTTTGTCAACAGCCTTTGCTGCGCCTTCCATACGCACTCCCAAAACGGCATCCGCCTCATTGAAAAGCAGAATCGGAGCATGTTCACTCTTTGAGCATATTTTACGATACCGGTCAAACAGTCCCTTTATATTCTTTTCGCTCTCCCCTACCCAGCAACTCTTTATCTTATCCACATCCACACGCATGATATCGCGTCCGGTGAGTCGAGCCAATTGATACACAGTCTCGGTTTTCCCCGTACCGGGAGCTCCGTAAAACAGGCAGCAAAAGCCTTTGCGCATACCCGCCTTTTCAAGACGATCCTGCACATCTTTAAATTGCGACTTAGAGAGAATAGATTTCAATTGCTCTATTTGTTCATTCTCATTCGAATTATATATCAATTTCTTAGCCGTCAATGTATCATATTTAATCAAGTCTTTTTGATTTCCTCCATTGTTATTGCATATTTCCTCTAATAAGTCATTCTTGGCATAATCGGTAAGTTTAAACGCATCGCTTCGTGCCATGCCATCCTCATTGCTGTTTTCTATAAGTTTTTCTTCAAATAATTGAAGGCTTCTGTTTCGCAGTCCGCTTTTAATCCATTGTGGTATACGATTATCATCGAATAGATCATCTATATCGTAAAAATTTATCCGGTCATCGCAATTCTCGATATAAAGATGAGCCATAAAAATGAAAAGCAATTCTTCTTCATCGCATAGACTAAGGATACGTAATTTTTTCATAAAGGATGTATTGGAAATATCATCGCATGCCTCTCGAACGGAGATCATAAGTGCATCGTATGGCAACTCATCATTGTCATGTTGATCCTTGAGATTAGCGAAATAATCAAAAAAATCGGCTACGCTTTCTATCTTACTTTTTTCATATACAAATGGCCTGTTATCTTTAAGTGCTTTTACCACCTCCGAAGGCACTCGATACGTGAGAGAGCGTTTTGACCGTGACGCGATAAGATAATGCTTCTGTTCCAAAGCATCAATGTCTTTAGACAGACGCAAGAATTTTGTAGTGCGGCATCCGACGTATTTCGCTATGTCGGATAGTCGGATTTCGTTATCTTCACTCTTGTCAACGAAAAGAGCCAGCATAACTGACTGCATTGCCGAAAACTTTAATTTTCGTGACACGTATCTGATGTATTCATCGGCGGCAGACAAAAATTCATCATTTAAATTAGAGTCTTCCGCAAGTTCCACGATATATTCCAACGCCTCCAGTACGCATGCAGGAGAAGTCTTTGTAGTCTTTTTCTTAGATTTCTTTGTCTCCGAAGCCTGTAGGGAGTCACATAGAATTTCAAATGGCTGCTTTTTCATAATGACAATTTTTAAAGGTTACATTGCAAAGAAAAAAACGAAGTGTATCATTCTGTGATACACTTCGCATTTTCTATAATTTTTTATAAAGCGGCCTTTAAAATAACTCAAGCAAGTGCTTTATCGGCTATCTGCTCTGGAGTAAGGCTGCACTGTTTTTGAAGGGCAGCATAGTTATATCTATTAAGGAATTCTTTGGGAAGACCGAGATTGATAACCTCCACAGATGAGTCTCCGAGATAGGATGCCACCTTTTGTCCGTATCCACCATCAATAATGCCGTCTTCGGCTGTTATTACGCGTTTATATTTCTTGAGCGCATCCAATGCATCCGTGTCCAAAGATGAAAGATTACGCGGATTTATCAAGGTGGCCTTTACGCCTTTCTTAGCAAGTATATCGGCTGCTTGAGCCATAATGCCAAACATATATCCCGCACCTATCAATGCTATATCGCTTCCTTCTCTTACAATGTCGTATTTTATCTCTGAGTAGTCTTGGAGCAGCGACACTTCAGGATTCGAATTCAAATTAACACCGGGTATACGGATTACAGTCGGTATCTTAGTCTGAGGTATCGACCATTTGAGCATAGCTTCAAATTCCTCTTGACATGTTGGAGCAAGATAAAGTAAGTTAGGAATATTTGAAAGAATTGAGATGTCAAAGAAACCGAGATGTGTCTCATCGTTCATTCCAAACATTGTGCCATAAAACACAACGAAGGTGGCCGGCTGATTATTGAGGGCTATATCTTGACTGAACTGATCGTAAGCTCGTTGTAAAAAACTGCTTACGAATCCCACCACCGGAAGCGCACCACCCTTTGCCAATCCGGCGGCTACGTCTACAGCCGACTGTTCGGCTATGGCTACATCAATAAATTGACTACCGGCCTCCTGTCGACGTTTTGCATCAAATTCAAGCACTCCGGGTGTGCCGGCTGTAATAGTCACCACTTTCTTATCTGCCTTCATTTGGGCAGACATGATTTCTTCAAACAACTCATGGTAAGTGGTGATAGTATTGTTGTCAGACTGGTCAGCCAAAATCTTGCCGGTCTGACGGTCAAATGGACCATTGTAGTGGTATGATTCTTTATCGGCTACGGCTGCTTCAAGTCCTTTGCCTTTTAATGTATTGATATGCACAACAATCGGATGAGTGCTATCTTTCACCTCTTTGAAAGCTTGTATGAGTGCTGCTACATTATTACCATCTGCTACGTATTTATAATCGTAGCCAAATGCCTTAAACAGATTATTAGAACTTAAGCCATTACTTTCTCTCAGTTCTTTCAATCCGGCGTATATGCCACCATGATTTTCGGCAATACTCATTTGGTTGTCGTTGACAATGACGATGAAATTGGTGTTAAGAGTAGCTCCATAGTCAAGGCCTTCGAAAGCCACTCCCCCACTCAAGGAACCGTCACCTATTACGCTTACCACGTTATATTGCTCATCTTTCAAATCGCGAGCTTTAGCGATACCGGCGGCAAGGGCCACAGCGGAAGATGTATGGCCGAGTGAGAAAAGGTCATATTCACTTTCTGCCGGATTGGTATATCCTGTCACATCATCATAATGAGCGGGATCTATGAAAGCCTGCAATCTTCCTGTAAGCATTTTATGAATGTAAGTCTGATGAGAAACATCAAATACCACCTTATCTTCCGGAGTATTGAATACATAATGAAGAGCTATGATAGCCTCCACCATTCCGAGGTTCGGACCGATATGACCGCCATGGGCAGCAAGTTTGTCAAGGAGTGTATTACGAAGTTTATCTGCTAAAGTATCAAGTTTGTCAATTGACATTTTACGAATGTCTGCGGGAGATAGTTTTTCAGTAAGGTCTATCATATCTATATATTATTGTTTAGTATACTATTTAATAACGAACTTAAAAGAAGAAATGTTTTTTTCAATAAAGTATTGAAAAGTTCAAAAAATGTTTTATCTTTGAATATTACTAAAATTAAATGATATGAGGAAGAGTATTATTACATCAGTAAGAGTATTGTTGGCAATGTTATTATCATTGGGATACTCATGCGGTTTATCCGCATCCCCGAGTGTAAACGTAGATCGGAGCGATGAGAAACCCACTGTAAAAAAGAGTGTTAAGATTGGAGACTTTGATGAAATTCAAGCCTCTCAGGGTATTGAGATCATATATACGGTGGGCACCAATACCGGCAAAGCCGAAATATCCACGACTCCTTCAGCTGAGAAGTATATTACAGTGGAGGTAAAAAATAAGAAACTGCGAGCTTATTATAATGATGATAATTATCAAAAGAATATTCATATTAAGGGACCATCTATAGTACGCGTATCCGGCAAGTCTCTGGATGAAGTATCCCTTAGCTCAGGAGCAAGTGTAAAGATAGTTGGTGATCTCAATGTGGCCAACGAATTTGAGTTGGATATGTCTTCGGGTTCTTCATTCAAATGCAGCTCACTCAAATGTAGTGTATTAGACGCAGATATTACGAGCAGTGCATCTGCATCTATTTCTTCATTAGACGGAAAGGCTAAAATAGTAGCTGCCAGCGCCGGGTCTGTTGTTATAGAAAATATGAAGGGCGCTATATTGGCCAATGCCGCAAGTGCAGGAACTATAAAGGTGAGCAATGCTAACAGCAGTTCGATTATCGCTTCAGCCGCCAGCAGCGGGGGTGTTACAATAAAAAAACTTACGGCAGACAAGGTGACTGTCTCCGCAGCCAGTGCTGGTAAGATTACTCTCTCCGGCAGTGCCAAGACATACACTCATTCTGTAAGTTCAGGAGCTACCATAGATGATAACGGTCTTTCTGTACTGAATAGATAGAGAGGCATACTTAGATATAGCCCCCTTTCCATAGCGTCGCGTGGCCGACATATATTTTGTGGAAAGGGGGCTAACTATCTGAGTTGTAATAGAGTGATAAAAAATTTAAAAAAAATAGTAAAAAAAGTTCAAAAAAATTTTGTCAGATAAAGAAAAAGCAGTAATTTTGCAGTGTTGAAACGCGAGACAATCTCCGAAACAACATCAAATATTGCCTTGTGGTGTAATGGTAGCACGCAGGTTTCTGGCACCTTTAGTGAGGGTTCGAGTCCTTCCAAGGCAACTTAAAGCCGAGTCTTCTTAGATTCGGCTTTTTATTTTTGCTTTTCGTATATAATAATTTTAACATACTATGAAGATTAAATATGTGCCGGTGGTACTGATAACCGGTTATTTAGGTAGTGGAAAGACTACACTTTTAAATAGAATACTCACCAATTCGGATGGTATACGGTTTGCCGTGATTGTGAATGATATCGGTGAGGTAAATATTGACGCTTCGCTTATTCAAAAGGGTGGTATCGTGGGACAGGATGGAGCCGATGATCTTGTCGCGCTTCAGAATGGCTGCATTTGTTGTACGCTGAAAGCTGACTTAATGCGTCAGATTTCTGAATTGTTGGAAAAGGATTGTTTTGACTATATCGCCATTGAGGCAAGTGGCGTCTGCGAACCCGCTCCAATTGCCAATACCATCTGCGCGATGCAGAATATGACCGGCGGTCCCGGGAAGGCACTCCCCCGTCTCGACTGTATTATCACTGTCACTGATGCATTACGCTTACAGTCGGAATTCGGATGTGGTACTAATCTTATGAAAAAAGATCTCGACGAGGAGGATATTGAAAATCTGATTATCGAGCAGATAGAATTCTGCAACTTGATTCTATTAAATAAGATTGACGAGGTCTCACCAAAGGAGGCTGATGAGATAAAGGTTATACTGAGAACACTTCAGCCTGTCGCTCCAATTATCGAGACAAATTATGCTGATGTGCCACTGAAAGATATTTTATACACCGGCCTCTTTGATTTTGAAAAGACAGCAACTTCAGCCACATGGATAAGAGAAGTAGAAAATCCAGATTCTAATGTAGAATTTGATAAAGATGGTCACAGCCATCATGGACATTCTCACGATCATGATCACGAACACGAACACGAACACGAACATGATAATGACCATGACCATGACCATGACCACTCTGGCCATCATCACCACGACCATCACCACGACCATCACCACGACCATCACCACGACCATCATCACGATCATCATCACGATCATGAACATGGAGAGGCGGAAGAATATGGCATTGGTACTTGGGTATATTTCCGCCGCCGGCCGTTTGATTTGGAGAAGTTTGACAGATTTATAGCCACAGAATGGCCGTCTAATATTATCCGATCAAAAGGTCTGATATATTTCAGTCAAAGTCCTGATATGTCTTATATTTTCGAGCAGGTGGGAATTCAAAAAAATCTTAAGGAGTCCGGATTGTGGTATGCCTCTGCACCTCAAGAAGAATTAGAGATCATGATGGCTAATGATGCCGCGTTGAGAAGAGATTGGGACGATGAGTATGGTGACAGAATGATTAAACTCGTTTTTATAGGCCGGGATTTAGACAAAGAGCATCTTCAGGCTCTTCTTGACAAATGTTAAAAGAATAGAGCATAGCAATTTTTTATAGAATTGGGCTTAAGAACTGCAAGGTTTCAATGCTTGAAGATTAAAGATATGATATAAGGCAAAAGAGCACTTCCTAAGGGTGCTCTTTTGTCTTATATTTCGCTATGAAATCTAATCTGAATTATCTAATGAAGAGAAGTTCACGATATTTGGGAAGAGGCCATATCTCATTATCTACCATCAGTTCGAGTGCATCGATATTCTGTCTTATTTCTTCCATGCAAGGATAGACGGTGTCATGATAGGCAATAGCCTTCTCTCTTTCATTAGGCATTCTGTTAGCCTTATGTCTATATGACACCATTTGCTCTACCAATGCCTTTATGGAGGATATGTATTTAGCAATACTCTCGATGGAATTCAAGTCTTGACCGGCAATCATATCTGCTTTTTCACCATTGAAGAGTTGCTTGATTTTGTATACATTCTCAAGAAGCAGACTTTGGTAGCGTGTAGCAGCGGGAAGGATATGATTGATGGCGAGGTCACCAAGCACTCTACTTTCTATCTGCATCTTTTTGCTGTACATCTCCCATTTCACCTCGTTGCGAGCCTCAAGTTCCTTTCGTGACAGAACACCCGTGCGTACAAACATATCCACGTTTTCAGGACGAAGATATGCATCATACATCAGAGGCGCAGATGTCTCCACGTCAAGGCCACGGCGAGCCGCTTCTTCCTTCC
Organism: uncultured Sangeribacter sp.; assembly: GCA_964456155.1. Classification (GTDB taxonomy): domain Bacteria; phylum Bacteroidota; class Bacteroidia; order Bacteroidales; family Muribaculaceae; genus Lepagella. The sequence goes on along the minus strand of CAYVZJ010000003.1, from coordinate 38,643 downwards.
ATTCATCACTGTAACCATTGCCGTCGAAATGAATGGCTCGTGATTGTTTGATCAATTTCTTGACTTCATTAAGCACGGCATGCTCCATGCTTTCACCTTTACCCATACGTTCTGTCACGGCATCAGCAAAGCTGTTAAGCTGGTCGGCTACCGCTGCATTTAATGCTATCATCGCAGAGGCGCAATTGGCCGTTGAGCCTACGGCTCGATATTCAAATCTATTGCCGGTAAAGGCAAAGGGGCTTGTACGATTGCGGTCTGTATTATCTATCATCAATTCAGGTATCTGATTGATGTCAAGACTCATCTTATCTTTTCCCTCAAGGGTGATAGTGTCTGTATCCTCGTTTTCAAGAGTATCAAGAATCTTGGTAAGCTGAGCCCCAAGGAACATTGAAATGATAGCAGGAGGAGCCTCGTTGGCACCAAGGCGATGCTGATTGGTAGCATTAATGATAGTGGCTTTCAGAAGAGCATTGTGCTTATGTACAGCTGCCATTACATTAGCAACGAATGTAATGAACTGCAAGTTCTGCATGGGTGACTTGCCGGGAGCGAAGAGAAGCACACCGGTGTCCGTACCCAGACTCCAGTTATTGTGTTTGCCACTGCCATTGACACCGGCAAATGGTTTTTCATGAAGCAATACGCGGAAATTATGTCTGCGAGCCACTTCGCTCATCAATGACATAAGCAGCAGATTATGGTCATTGGCAAGATTTGTCTCTTCGAAGATAGGCGCTAACTCAAATTGATTGGGTGCTACCTCATTATGACGAGTTTTGGCCGGGATGCCCAATTTGTGACATTCTATTTCAAGATCAAGCATAAAGGCCTCTACCCGACTTGGAATTGCTCCAAAATAATGGTCTTCAAGTTGCTGATTCTTTGCAGACTCATGACCCATCAGCGTGCGTCCGGTCATTACGAGGTCCGGGCGGGCTGCATAGAGTGCCTCATCCACCAAGAAATATTCCTGCTCCCAGCCTAAATATGAGTTTACGTGATTTACTTTTGGGTCAAAGAGTCGCGCCACACGAGTGCCGGCCACGTCTACTGCATTTAATGCTTTAAGCAAGGGAGTCTTATAGTCAAGACTTTCGCCGGTGTATGAAATAAAGATTGTAGGAATACAGAGAGTGCCGTCTAAAATAAAAGCCGGGGATGAGATATCCCAGGCTGAATAGCCACGCGCTTCAAATGTATTTCGGATACCACCGTTGGGGAAAGAGGATGCGTCAGGCTCTTGCTGCACGAGGAGTTTGCCACTGAATTTCTCTACCATTCCTCCTTTGCCGTCATGCTCTACGAAGGCATCGTGTTTTTCCGCTGTACCCCCCGTCAAAGGATGAAACCAGTGTGTGTAATGACGTGCGCCACAATCTATTGCCCAACGCTTCATTCCCTCCGCCACACTGTCGGCCAACTTGAGAGATATCGGTTTTTTGTTGTCTATGGCATCGACAAGTGCTTCATAAGTCTCTTTCGGAAGGTACTCAAACATCTTTTGACGATTGAAGACCTGCTGACCATAGTACTTCTCTACTCGCTCAGTCGGGATATTTACCTTGACTGCCTTACGTGAGGAGGCCTCCTCTACGCTCTTAAATCTTAAGTCTGACATAAATTTATTTTTTGTGCCTTATACAAGACGTTTCGCAAAAGTACAAAAAAATGTTTAAAAACATATTTTTTATATAAATTTTTTGTGGATATGACCTCAAAAAAATAAAAACACCACATATCTTAGTGAACTTTCTCCTTTGACGCTATAAAATATTCACGCTAATGACAATATGATATTGTCAGAAAGCAAGACTCCTTTTTGCGTAAGATGCAAATGATTATCATTTAATTCAAGATTTCCGGCTAAAATAATTGGTGTGGCTTTCTTTAGTATCCTATCTCTTGTAATTGCTCCAAACCGCTTTTCTATTTCTTCAAGATTTATTCCTTCCGCAGTACGGAGTCGCAACATGATAATTTCCTCCCAAATCTCCTCTTCGGAAAGATTTTCCTCAATGTAAAAGGTATGCTCCGATTGATTATCTCTATCTATACTGTCATGAGATATACTTGGCAGGTCGCATGCGTAAAAATTCAGGTATCCTCTTATATCCCGGGGATTGGCTCTTCGGATATATTTGCCGTCGTAACTGTGTGCCGACGGTCCCAGACCGAGATATGGTTGATGCTGCCAATATAGAGAATTATGTTTTGAGCGGAATCCGGGCTTCGCGAAATTGGATATTTCATAATGTTCGTATCCTGCCAAGTTGAGTGTTTGTACCATCATTTCATACCATCGCTCCACAGTTTTATCATCTGCGGATCTGATCTTTCCCTCATCACGCAGTAGTGTCAGTGCTGTGCCGGGTTCATACATCATGCTATAAGCTGAGATGTGACGGGGAGACAACTTTACCGCTATATTCAGGTTTGTCTGCCATGACTCATCGGTCTGGCCGGGCATATCATATATCAAATCGATACTGATATTCGTAAAATATTTAGTAAGCAAGTTGTAGGCATTGATTGCAACTCCTCCGGTATGCCTTCTTCCTACTGTTGTTAGTTCAATATCATTAAACGACTGTATGCCCAAACTGACTCTGTTGATACCGGCCTCTTTCCATCCTCTTGCCTTTTCTTCGTTTACGTCATCAGGGTTTGCCTCGATAGTAAATTCAATAATGTTTGGAGAATACTTACTCACATAATCTGTCAGCATCTTAAGGTGGCTCACCGGCATTAAGGAGGGAGTGCCGCCCCCTAAATATATAGTAGTAATCTGCCGGGGGTCACCTATCTCATTTAAACGAAGATCGAATTCATTGCATAATGCACTTACCAGCCGATCCCAATCTGCAATCCTCGCTCCACCGCTATAAAAATCGCAGTACAGGCACTTGCGTGTACAATAAGGAATGTGGATATATAATCCGGCCATAAAATAGAATCTATTTCAGTGCTCGTGCCTTAACCTCCTCTACATCGGGTATCTCATTGACGCTTTTTACGATCGTTTGCAATTCATCATAACTGTGCACCCCGAGACTGATGGTCATTATCACGATGTAATCCACTGTCTTCGTGTTAATGCTTCCTACTGAGAGTTTCAAACGATTTGAGATACAATCCATAATATCAATGATCATATGACGGCGGTCAATACAATGTATCTCAAGTTCCACCGGATACAGCGTTTCATCCGGCAGGAATTCTACTGCCTTAATGTTGTCACCATGCTGAGATGCCAGTTTGATTGCTACCGAGCAGTCGCGCTTATGCACCGTAATATCATGACCATCCTTAAACCCAATCACCTCTTCGCCCGGAATAGGATGACAATGCTCACAGCGCAGATATTTGGGTTTTGGCAACTTGGAGAGGTATGAATTAATGGCACGGCGAGCCTTGTAGCTCACGGCGTGGTCAAGCCAATCAGGCTCGGGATAGATGTCAGGATCTGTGATAATCTCTACGATATCGCCTCGGTGCAATGGTGTTTTGATTGAGGCGATTCTGCCATTGATACGACAATATTTGGCGTGGAGACCTAATTGAGAATGAATCTCATAAGCAAAGTCTATGGCTGTTGCTTTCTGAGGAAGGATGATAGGCTTTCCTTGCGGAGAGAAAGTCATTATATCATCATTATAAAAACTTGCCACTACATTCTCAATAAAATTTGTGCCGTCTTGGCCATGCTGTGCAATATCTTTAAGCACACCGCGGAATTTGTTAATCCATCGTCGGATATTCCCTTCTGAACGGTCTGAAAGACATCCGTATTTGGAATTTCTAACCATCCTTTCAGAAGATATGTGCACCTCTTCCCATTTACCGTAGTCGGCTAAGAGTTTGATATGGAAACTCTGATAGCCATTCTCTTTGGGAGAATCGATATAGTTGGATATGCCACCCGGTTTTTCCTTAAATCGATCGGTCAGGATTGAATATATTTTAAGAACAGTGGACTTTTCAGAAACACCCTCCTCCTCTTTGAATACGATATCTACGAAATGACGGTATTTCAGATGATCAAAATCATCGCCATATTTCAGCATTTTACGCCAAAGACTGTACGGACGTCGATATTCGCTGTATACCCGGGCTTTTATACCGTTCATCTTAAGCACTGCGCTTATTTCTTCAACGAAAGCCTTCAGTCTGTCATGATTTCTCTCTTCGTCTTGTCTTATCTTTTCTTCAAGCACATTGTAATCATGAGGACAACGGAATTTGAGCGACAAATTTTCCAGTTCGGTCTTTACGTCATAAAGTCCGAGACGAGTAGCCAGCGGAGCATAAAAATAATCGGTCTCCCCGGCAATCTTCATCTGTTTGGCTGTACTCATGGAGGATAGAGTCCTCATGTTATGAAGACGGTCCGACAACTTTACCAAAAGAGCTCGAATATCATACTGTACAGAATTGAGCATCTGTTTGAAGTTGTCCAACTGCTTGGACATTTCATATTTCTCCTTCTTCTGCTTAGTGACTACTCTCACTAAAAAGGCCACATCCTCACCAAACAGTTTCTCTATCTCATCAATAGTATGAGGAGTATCCTCCACCACGTCATGAAGAAAGGCCGCAATTACCGAATTGACATCAAGATTGATTTCATTGGCAGCGATATTGGCCACTGCAATGGGATGTAAAATATAGGGTTCACCGGTTTTGCGCTTCTGCTTGGAGTGAGCTTCTCTTGCAAATTCAAAGGCATGGCGCAGGCGCACCATATCATCAGGTGATGTCCGGCCGGCCATAGCATCAAAAACACGGCCAGCGGCTTGATCTATGATTATATCATAGTCTATCGGTGTGGTCAATCTTTCTGTCATATAGCGAATTTAGTAATTTTTTTTATTTCAATGAAATTTTTTCAAAACAAATGTTAAATTAAATTATCAGTATGGGAGGTCAGTCATATAATTGCACATCAATATCCATTGTGTGCCATCTCTTAAATTATTATAAATTAGCATCTTTATTTTTGGATTAAAATGATTTTTTTTATAACTTTACGAATGAAACGAATTAACGGCTTTCTACCGTAAAAAATCTTGATAATGAAATTACGTAACATCATAACCTTATCTATAATATCATTGTACGGCTTCTGTGCTCTGGCAGATCCTACAGCAGCCAAAACTCCTTTAGCTACCAAAAAGAATGTTGAAGCAAGTGCTACTACCTCTCATCGGTCTGCACACATGGCTGCGCATCGCGAACTCTTTGCAAATTCAAAAAAGAACTATATAGATCGCTCCGTATTATCGGAATTTCTTATTGATGATATCCGCAAGCGTGAGGAGCCTGCTAAATTGTCGCCGGAATCTTCGGCTATGATTGAAGACCTGCTGGCTGAAGCACGTACACATATTGGTAAGAGATATTGTCATGGTGCGAAAGGCCCTTCTGCATTTGACTGCTCCGGTTTTTCTTCATACGTATATCGTCAATTCGGCTATAATATCTCTCCTTCATCTCGCGACCAATACAAGTATGGCACTCCCGTAGACCGCTCTTCATTGAGAAAAGGTGACCTTGTATTCTTCACTTCCCATTCTTCACGCGGAGGTGTTGGACATGTCGGTATTGTGGTAAGTGCAGATAATGAAAAGGGTACGTTCAAGTTTATCCATGCCTCTGTAAAAGGGGTAAAGATAAGTGAATATGAGGGATATTACGTGCGCACATATATCGGTGCAAAACGTATTATTGAAGAATAAAAATTACAATTTAAATAACAAATGAAAAAGAATATCGCAATCTTCGGTGCTCTTGGAATTATTATGTTGCCATCCTTTGCTAAGGATCGCACCACTCATAATCCGGACACCTATAATACTGAGACCATCTTGCATGCGTGGAGTTGGAATTTCCCGGCTATTGCTGATAATATGAAAGCAATTGCTGATGCTGGCTTTACTATGGTGCAGACCTCTCCTGTACAGAATTGTTATAATCCGGAGGGCTCGTCAAAAAAACTCTTTGATGAAAATGAAACAGAGGGCAACTGGTATTATTACTATCAGCCGACTGACTGGAAGATAGGCAATCAGATTGTTGGCAGTCGAGATCAAATGAAGACCATGATGGATTCTGCTGCCAAGTATAATATTAAAATTATTGTTGACGTTCTTCCCAATCACACGGCCTTCGATGTGGATGCTGTGTCTGAAGATTTCTATAAAGCCGTAGGCGGAAGAGATAAAATGTATCATACTCAGGGTCTGAACCCGGTGCAAGATTACAATGACCGCTTGCAATGCACTCTTTGGGGCTCCGGTGCTCTTCCGGATGTTAATACGGAAAATCCCGATTTTCAGAAGTATTATATGGAATTTGTCAACGACCTTCTGTCTCTTGGTGTCAAAGGATTTCGTTACGATACGGCCAAACATATCGGCGTCCACAGCGATCCGGTAGATACTGCTGCAGGTGTTAAAGAAAATGACTTTTGGGATGTAGCCACGGGAAGAAAAAGTGTAAAAGGTGTAAAACTGGCTGTGCCTTACGATAGCCTCTTCGTATATGGGGAGGTGCTTCAAGACCGCAATGTGCCGGAGAAAGAATATGCTGATTATTTTGGTCAGACTGCCTCCGGATATGGACACGTCATTCGTGAGATGCTTGATAAAAGAAGTGCCAACGGGCTTGATATTGTCAATTGGCATCACCAGGCGGCTCCTGAATTTCTTACCACTTGGGTAGAAAGCCACGACACCTATTGTAACGCTCACGAGTCTGCACACCTTACAGACGACCAGATACGTACTGCATGGGTATTCCTCACAGCACGTCAGAATGGTACTCCCCTATTCTTCAGCCGTCCAGCCGGCTCAACTCGTTCCAATTATTGGGGTGATAACATCATGGGCGCGAAAGGCAATGATGCCTTTGTACATCCGGAAGTTGTTGCCGTTAATAAATTCAGACAAGCAATGGACGGTGAAAAAGAGGATATCAGAATTTCAGAAAACGGTCAGGTGCTCCTTGTCAACCGTGGCAAAAAGGGTGCTACGATTGTCAATATAGGCAATTTTGCAAACCGGGTGGATCTTCCCACCACCTTACCCAATGGTAAATACAAAGATATAGTTTACGGTAAGGAATTTATTGTTAAAAACGGAAGACTTACAGGTATACTTGCACCTGAAAAAACATATATTCTTCAGAAATAAGATAAATTTTCAATAAGGATGATAGAGGCGTGCCGATAGCGGCGCGCCTCGCATGTTTTATGGCGAACATTCATTCTTGGATTATTGTTTATTTAATAGAATAAAGAATATAATTGGCACAAAATTTGTACGAATATTAATTAACAAGTATAACCTAAAATAAAAAAACTATGAATATCAAACCGTTGTCAGATCGGGTGCTTATTGAGCCCACTGCAGCTGAAGAAGTCACCTTAGGTGGTATTATTATTCCTGACTCTGCGAAAGAAAAACCTCTTCGCGGTAAAGTTTTGGCCGTAGGTCAAGGCACCAAAGATGAAGAAATGATTCTTAAAGAGGGTGATGAAGTGCTTTATGGCAAGTATGCAGGTACTGAAATCGAGATTGAAGGACTCAAATATTTGATGATGCGTCAGAGCGATGTGCTGGCCGTCATCGTAAAATAATTAAATCATGGCAAAAGAAATTAAATTCAATATCAAGGCTCGTGAGGAGCTTAAAAATGGTGTAGATGCTTTGGCTGACGCAGTCAAGGTCACTCTTGGTCCTAAAGGACGCAACGTTATTATTGAAAAGAAGTTTGGCGCTCCCCACATTACAAAAGATGGTGTGACAGTGGCTCGTGAAATTGAGCTGGAAGATCGCTTCCAGAACATGGGCGCTCAGCTCGTAAAAGAGGTAGCGTCAAAAACCGGTGATCAGGCCGGTGATGGCACTACCACAGCTACGGTGCTCGCTCAGGCAATTGTTAACGTTGGTCTTAAGAATGTTACAGCCGGTGCCAATCCCATGGATTTGAAGCGAGGCATTGATAAGGCTGTCTCATGTGTAGTAGAAGGTATCAAGGCTCAGTCACAAGAAGTAGGCGACGATATTTCCAAAATTGAAAACATCGCTCGTGTTTCTGCCAACAATGATGAAGAAATTGGTAAACTCATCGCTGAGGCTATGCAGAAGGTGAAAAAAGAGGGTGTGATCACTGTTGAAGAAGCCAAAGGCACTGAGACTACTGTAGAAGTAGTAGAAGGTATGGAGTTTGACCGTGGATATATCTCACCCTATTTCGTCACCAATACAGAGAAGATGGAGTGTGAGATGGACTCTCCTTATATCCTTCTGTATGACAAGAAGATTTCCAATCTCAAAGACCTTCTGCCCGTACTCGAGCCGGTGGCTCAGTCCGGTCGTCCTCTCCTTATAATAGCGGAGGACGTGGATAATGAAGCTTTGGCTACCCTTGTAGTCAACCGTATACGTGGTTCTTTGAAGATCTGTGCTGTTAAGGCCCCCGGATTCGGTGATCGTCGTAAAGAAATGCTTGAAGATATTGCTATCCTTACCGGAGGCACTGTTATCAGCGAAGTCAAAGGTATGACTCTTGCTCAGGCTAAGGTAGAAGACCTCGGTACAGCGGAGAAAATTTCTGTCAATAAAGACCGTACTGTCATCGTAAATGGCGCCGGCAGCAAGGAAGCTATTGCCGACCGAGTTAATCAGATTAAGGCTCAGATTGAGACCACTTCCTCGTCATACGACAAGGAGAAGCTCAAAGAGCGTCTTGCAAAATTAGCCGGTGGAGTCGCTGTGCTTTATATCGGTGCTCCCTCCGAAGTGGAAATGAAGGAGAAGAAAGACCGTGTAGATGACGCTCTGAGTGCTACTCGTGCGGCAATCGCCGAAGGTATCGTTCCCGGCGGTGGTGTGGCATATATCCGTTGTGTTAATGCTCTTGATCAACTGAAGGGTAGTAATGATGACGAAAATACAGGTATTGCTATCATCCGTCGTGCTATTGAGGAACCTCTTCGTCAGATAATGCGTAATGCAGGAGTAGAGGGTGCCGTAATTTTACAGAAAGTGCTTGAAGGAAAAGGCGATTATGGATACAATGCTCGTACCGACAGTTTCGAGAATTTCTTTGAGACCGGTGTGATCGATCCTGCTAAGGTGACTCGCGTCGCGCTTGAAAATGCTGCAAGTATTGCCGGCATGTTCCTCACTACTGAGTGCGTAATTGCCGACAAACCTGAAGAGAATGCTCCTGCCGCTCCTATGGGTGCTCCCGGTATGGGCGGCATGATGTAATAGTGTAAGAATCATTAAATACAATAAAAAGTGATGAGACTGCATCAGTTTCATCACTTTTTTATTTTGCACTTTCTGTTGTTTTTACATCTTATGAGTCGTCGGAATACTTTGTCTGAACCCTTGTTTGACACTATGACACTGATTATATTTCAAGAATACGCTTTGCTGCTTCTTCTGTATTCTCTACAGAATTGAATCCGGTAAGTCGCAGAAAGCCATCTCCGGCTGAGCCAAATCCTATGCCCGGCGTCGAAGATAGATGTGGTCCTTTGAGAAAACTTTCAAACATCTTCCAAGAGTCCATATATTCTCTACAGCGAAACCACACATACGGTGAATCTACTCCTCCATATACCTCATATCCTTTTTTCAGTAAGGCATCTCGCAGCAATCTTACATTATTCTTGTAATAATTGATATTCTCTTTGATGGATTTCTGACCCTCTTCTGTGAAGAGAGCTTCAGCGGCTCGCTGCACGATGTATCCTACCCCATTAAATTTGGTGGTCTGCCTTCGTAGCCAGAATTTCCGTAAAGATATGATGTTGCCCTCAGATGTGGGATATTCCAATGATGACGGCACAACGGTATAACCGCATCTTACACCGGTAAATCCGGCTGTCTTGGAAAAGCTTCTGATCTCTATGGCACATCTTTCCGCGCCCTCTATCTCATATATTGACCGTGGAATACCGGGGTCGGTAATAAATGCTTCGTATGCCGAATCAAATATTATCAAAGCTTTATGGGATAGTGCATAATCCACACATTCCTTTAAATTAGAACGACTCATAGCTTCTCCGGTAGGATTGCATGGAGAGCAAAGATATATGACATCTACATCATCTTCAGGTATTGGCACTGCAAAAGAATTAGCAGGCTTGCAATCAAGATATGTGATGTCATGCCATCTGTTTTCTATGATTACTCCGGCCCTGCCATCTATAGCATTGGCATCTACATACACCGGATAACCGGGATTACAAACAGCCACTTTCACACTATCTGCAAAGAGGTCGCCAATATTGCCTAAATCACTCTTCGCTCCGTCAGAAACGAAAATATCATCTTCAGAAATAGACGTAATCCCTCGTTTGAAATAATCATTTCGGGCTATGGCCTGACGAAGGAATGCGTAACCCTGTTCCGGACCGTACCCATGAAATGTATCAGCGCTACCCATATCGTCTACTGCTTTTCTCATAGCATTGAGACATACATTCGGGAGGGGTAAGGATACGTCACCGATATCCATGCGTATTACGTTCACATCCGGATTATTTCTCTTATATTCGTTCAGCCGTCTGCTTACCTCTGAAAAAAGGTAAGACTCCGGCATTTCACTAAAATTTTTATTTGCTCTAAACATGACATTTCTTAGTTATAATAATATTCTCCCTCTGCAATAAATTCGGCCGGACCTGTAAGATAGATATGACCGTTCTCACTGTCCCATTCTACGTAAAGTGTTCCGCCGGGAAGTTTTATCTCAGCTTTTCTTTTCAATAATCCTTTGGCTGCTGACGCAGCAAGCACTGCACACGCTCCCGTGCCACAAGCCAGCGTCTCTCCGCTTCCTCGCTCCCATACTCTTGCCTCGGCTCTTTCAGGGGAAATAATTTTGACAAACTCTATGTTTGCTTTCTCCGTCCAGCATGGCGCCGTCTCCATAAGCGGCCCGGAGCCTAACACCAACTCATCGTCAAGAGAAGAAACATAGAGCACGCCGTGTGGATTACCGACTGAGACTGATTCAAATGTGTAATCTTTATCTATAATTTTTGCAGTCTCTTTACCACGCAATTCAGGTATCCCCATATCCACTCGTACACTTTCCACCTGATTATCTTCGTTGACGTTCAAATTAAGAATCTTAATTCCGGCAAGTGTCTCCAAAGTGATACGCCGGGAGTCGGTGAAATTACGTTCATACAGATATTTAGCGATACATCTGCTCGCATTGCCACACATTTGAGCCTCCGATCCATCAGCATTAAACATTCTCATGCCAAAGTCTGCCACCTTTGAAGAGGTGATGACAACAAGTCCGTCACTACCTATGCCGAAATGACGGTCGGAAATTTTTCTTGCCAAATCAGGCAAGTCTTCATAATGATTATGGATTCCGTCAAGATAAATATAATCATTGCCGGCTCCATGCATTTTCACAAATTTTACCTTTTTCATTACCTTATAGTATAGAACCCTGTAGTTTTTGCAAAATTATAAAAAATTGTCGCTACTGGGATAAATAATTGGAATAATCAGAATAATTTGGATAAAAATTTGTAACTTTATGGTATGATTTCTCTTAATTCAATTGGACTCGAATTTTCTGCACGACCTCTATTCAAAGATGTTAGTTTTGTAATCAATACATCTGACAAGATGGCGCTCGTAGGTAAGAATGGTGCCGGCAAATCCACTCTGATGAAGATTATAGCCGGGCTTCAACAACCCACTTCCGGCAATTTATCCATTCCTTCAGATATCGTTATCGGTTATCTGCCTCAAGAGATGAAGGTTGCCGATGATACTTCTTTGATTAATGAGGTACGTAAAGTATTTTCCAAATCTATTGAGCGTAAGAAAGAATTAGAGCGTATCAATAGTGCTCTGGAGACGCGTACCGACTATGAGAGTGAAGATTACAGAGCTCTGATTGACCGTATGAATTATCTTCATGAGCGAATGGCTATGGAAGATAGCGATAATATGGAGGCCGAAATTGAGCGTACACTTATCGGATTGGGTTTTACACGACAAGATTTCAATCGTCCTACGTCAGAGTTTTCCGGTGGGTGGCGAATGCGTATCGAACTGGCCAAAATTCTCTTGCAGAATTGTGACCTTCTTCTTCTTGATGAGCCTACAAATCATCTTGATATCGAGTCTATACAATGGCTTGAGCAGTTTCTGTCACAGAAAGCCAAGGCAGTGTTGCTTGTCAGCCATGACCGTGCTTTCCTTGACAATGTCACTAATCGAACAGTAGAAATTAATTGTGGCAAGATTTATGACTACAAGGTTTCTTACAGCAAATTTGTTGAATTGCGTCGCGAACGAGTGGAACAGCAGATGCGTGCATACGAAAATCAGCAAAAGATGATTGCTGACACCAAGGATTTCATAGAGAGATTTCGATATAAACCCACAAAAGCCGTGCAGGTGCAGAGCCGTATAAAGCAGTTGGAAAAGATTGTGCCGATTGAGGTGGATGAAGTAGATAAATCTCATCTTAACCTTAAGTTTCCTCCCGCTCCACGAAGTGGTGATTATCCTTTGATACTTGAGAATGTTGGAAAAGCCTATGGTGACCATCAAGTCTTCGATCATGCGGAATTTACCATTAAACGCGGAGAAAAGGTAGCTTTTGTCGGTAAAAATGGTGAGGGAAAATCTACATTAGTGAAGTGTATTATGGGGGAAATACCCTTCACCGGTTCTTTGAAAATAGGTCATAATGTCAAGATAGGCTATTTCGCTCAAAATCAAGCACAACTCCTTGACGGCTCGTTGACTGTATTTGATACGATTGACAGAGTGGCAGTGGGCGACATCCGCACGAAGATTAGAGATATACTCGGCGCTTTCATGTTTGGAGGTGAGGATATTGATAAAAAGGTAAGCGTGCTGAGTGGAGGCGAGAAGACAAGACTGGCAATGATAAAATTACTACTTGAGCCGGTAAATCTGCTTATACTTGACGAACCTACCAATCACCTCGACATGCGCACTAAGGACATTCTGAAGGATGCTGTCAAGGCATTCGAGGGTACTGTTATAGTAGTAAGCCATGACCGCCAGTTTCTCGATGGACTCGTTGATAAAGTGTTTGAATTCGGTGATGGTAAAGTAAAGGAAAATCTTGGAGGCATATATGACTTCTTAAGAAAAAAGAATCTTAATGACCTTAAAGACATAGAAAAGAATCGTAAAAGCGAATCAACTTCTACCTCTCCCTCTCCCTCTCCTACATCCTCACAATCTCCTTCCTCAAAAATCTCCGTAGAGAAAGATATATCTTTACAGAAAAAGAATAGATCCTATGCCGAACAGAAGGAGATAGATAAAATGATTAAAAGGGCAGAGAAGAATGTCAAGGCTGCTGAAGATGAGATAACTCGTTTGGAAGAGAAAATTTCGGAAATGGAGGCGAGAATGGCTTCCGGAGAACATGATGATAAGCTATTATCAGAATATGCCGAATGCCAGAAAAATCTTGATAATCAAATGTCAGTTTGGGAACTTGCCTCTCAAGAACTTAATGAAATGAAAAATTTGTAATATATAAAATAAATGAAAAGGAAAACTATATTAATGGTGACGACAATGTTAATGCCTTTTTCACAGTTTGCCGCTGATACCACCGGTGACGTTGCAAAACATGGAGTAGACCGTTCTAATCTCAATTTAGAGGTAAATCCCTCTGAAAATTTCTTTGAATATGCCAACGGTGGATGGATGCAGGCACATCCCTTGACCCCGGAATACGCTCGATATGGCATGTTTGACCTGCTCAGAGAGAATGCAAAGACTCAGTTAAAAGAATTGATTGATAACCTTGACAACAACCCCGAAAGTAAAGTTAAGGGAACAAATGCCCAGAAGATTCGCGATCTTTACGCTATGGCAATGGATTCCACGGCTCGAACAGCGGCAGGAGTCACTGTGCTTCAGCCGTACTTGGATAAAGTCAATACGTATGACACGAAGCAACTCTCCGAAATGATAGGTTATTTGCATCAAGGCCTTACATCGTCATTCTTCTCTGTGGGAGTAGGCAGCGATTATAATGATGCCAATATGAACATACTCCACATCGGCGAAACAGGTGTCGGTCTTGGCGATAGAGATTATTACTTAGTCAAGAGCGAAGAGAACGACCGTATCATGAAGGAATATGAGAAGTATGTCAAGCGGCTGATGAAACTCTCAGGATATGACGACGCCACAGCACAGCGAATATGGGACAATGTAATTGAGATAGAAACAAATATAGCTGAGCATAAGAAGACTCGGGAGGAAAAGAGAATGCCGAATCTTCGCAACAATGTCATGACGTTGGAAGAACTCAAATCCAACTATCCGAACATTGATTGGGATGTATACTTCTCCGTGCTCGATCTTCCGGAGTTCAATAAGGTAAATGTAAGCAGTAAGGGATACCTGGAGTGGTTGAACAATTATCTTCCCACTCTTACAGAACAGCAGATTCGCGATTATCTTACTTATGAATTGATCGGTGATTCTTCCAATCTGCTTGGTGATGATTTCGAACTTGCCAATTTTGATTTCTACGATCGCATTCTATCCGGTAAAGAAGAGCAAGAACCGCGTTGGAAAAGAGCCATGGTAATACCCAACTCTATGTTTGGTGAAGCTATTGGTCAACTGTATGTTGAAAAATACTTCCCGGAAGAAAACAAGCAGTATATGCTTACTTTGGTCAATAATCTCAAGGAGGCCCTGGGACAGCATATTGACTCCTTGAGCTGGATGTCGGAAGAAACAAAGCAAAAGGCTCATGAAAAGCTTTCCACATTTAAGGTAAAAATCGGTTACCCCGACAAATGGAAAGATTATTCAGAAATTGAGATTGATCCTTCTAAGAGTTATTTGGAAAATGTTTTGGCAGCTGCCAAATGGTATCGTCGTGATAATTTCAAAGACCTCGGCAAACCGGTGGATAAGGAGGAATGGCTTATGACTCCTCAGACTGTCAATGCTTATTATAATCCGACTACCAATGAGATTTGTTTCCCCGCTGCTATCCTCCAGGCTCCCTATTTTGACAAGAATGCTGATGATGCCATGAATTATGGTGCGATAGGAGTAGTAATCGGACATGAAATGACTCACGGATTTGATGACAGCGGCCGAAAATTCGATAAGGATGGAAACCTTAGCGATTGGTGGCAACCTTCGGATGCCGAGCAGTTCACTATTCTTGCTGATGCTCTGGCAGCTCAATTTGATGCCGTGGAAGTATTGCCCGGAGTAATGGCCAACGGTAAATTTACCCTCGGTGAAAATATTGCCGACCAAGGTGGACTTAGAGTAGCCATGACCGCATATAAGAATGCTGTTGTCGATAGTGAGCCGGAGATTATTGATGGATTTACTCCCGAGCAGCGTTTCTATCTCGCTTACGCTAACCTGTGGGCTAACAATATACGAGATGAAGAAGTGGCTCGCCTAACCAAGACTGACTCCCATTCACTCGGCGTAAATCGTGTAAATGTTACACTTAAAAATATTGATAAATTTATGGACGCTTTCGGAATAAAAGAAGGTGATAAAATGTATCGCCCTAATGAAGAACGCGTCATAATCTGGTAAACGATGAATTACGCCCTATAGGCTATAATATATTCTTGAAACGATGAAGTACGCCCTTATAGGCAAGAAGCTCGGACATTCCTTCTCTGCCAAATTTTTCAATGAAAAGTTTGACAGAGAGGGAATTCCCTCTCATTATTCCCTGGTGGAACTTTCCGATTTTAATCTTCTTCTCCCCTATCTGAAGCAACATCCTGATATTGTAGGCCTTAACGTCACTATCCCTTACAAAGAAGACGCTTTTCGACTTTGTGACTATCTGACTCCTGAGGCTGAAGCAATTGGGGCTGTTAATACGATAAAGGTAATTCGTTCGGAAAATGATGAAATATCTTTATTCGGTACAAATACGGATGCGCCCGGCTTTGCATTAGCAGTGGGGGATGCTGTAATAGGACGACCGAAAGCGTTGGTACTTGGAACGGGTGGGGCTTCCAAGGCCGTTAAATATGCTTTGAATAAAGTCGGGGTGGCCGTTAAATTAGTGTCAAGAACTGATAATGCAAAACGCCACGATGTCATCACATATCAAAATTTAACTGAGGATATAATAAAGCAAAATTTAATTATTGTCAATACCACCCCTTTGGGGATGTATCCGGATGTCAATAAAGCTCCGGAGATTCCTTATCAATATATTACCCCTGAACATTATTGTTTTGATGCAATCTATAATCCGGAAGAGACAATGTTTATGAGACGTTGCGCCGAAAATAGTGCTCAGACAAGCAACGGTCTTCAGATGCTTCATAATCAAGCCTTGTTGGCATGGGAATTCTGGAATAGATGAAAGCGGCTCTGCGTCATTCTTTACCTCTTCTTGTTTCTGCCATAGCGGGAATATTATGTGGTAACTTGACAGATTCCTTTTATGGCACTATAATTGCGCTTACAGCGACATTTCTGACAATTGGATGGCTGCATAAATTGAGATTTCTTACAGGACCGTTAATATTTTTCGCAATAGCTAATTTATCTGCCTACTTATATAATCCGGTTATATCAAGCGGCAGTACGGAGTATGAAGACACCTATTCCTTGGCAAATGCGCTGAATGGAAAGAATGTCGTAATCAAAGGTGTAGTCAAAGAAACCGGCACCCTGACATCCGGAGAAAGATCTTCCGTAAATGTTACTCAGATTGATTGGAATGACGACAGATTATATTGTGAGAATATTGAATTGCTGCTCTATTCATCCCCTGAAAAGAAACTTCATCAAGGAGATATCATAATTACTCCTGTTACTCTTCAATACAGTGAAGATAGAGAGTATTTTGATTCTGAAGCAGAGTTTTGCTATGAAGCTGCAAGACAACCGGTATTTTATTGCTTTGAATTTCAAACAATTCCCAAAGTAACGGGACAGTCAAAATCAATTCTTACAATTGCATCTCAAATTAATGAGTGGCTATGTTCGAGCGTAGACAGGACATCCCTGAAATCATCAACAAAAGATTTTATTAAAGCAGTAATATTTGGAAACAAGCGGTCGTTGTCTTCGGAGGATAAAGCTAAATTCGCAGATGCCGGACTTTCCCACGTTCTTGCTGTGAGCGGTATGCATGTGGGTATCATATGCAGTATTCTCCTGTTTCTCACCGCACCAATCAATATTTTGCGAGGTGGAAATAGACTAAGGTATATTCTATGCGCTTCTATAATTTGGGTATATGTAATAATCACGGGTCTATCATATTCTGCCGTAAGAGCTGCCATCATGGTGACTTTTCTGATGATTGCTCTCGTTTCGGGCAGAAATCGTTCCCCCTTTTCAAGTGTTTGTCTTGCGGTGTCATTGATACTGATTTGCGATCCTCATTCATTATTTAGTATAGGTCTCTGGCTCAGTTTCACGGCGGTCACCGGTATTGTGCTTTTGGTGCCTCACCTTAATGTCATAGATATTGCTGAGCATCGTAAGACATATAAGTTGTCATCCTTTATTCTCGCCACGCTTGTAGCGACTGCAGCCACATGGATGCTATCGGCTTACTTTTTCAATCTCATCCCCGTCCATTTTCTGATAGCCAATCTTTTAGTGGTTCCTCTGCTTCCGATATACGTTATGCTCGTCGGGAGTTATCTGCTGATAAATGCACTCATGCCTATCCCTAATGCGATTGATCACATTTTAATAGGTATAATAGATTACCCTACTCAACTGTTATTCAGCCTGCTTGAAGTCCTTTCAGGGGATTCCATTCAGGTCAATATGCCTTTGTGGGGAGTTATAGCATACTATTCATTTTTCGCCCTATTAATCATTTGGCTGAACCGGCGAAAGACTTCCGCCGGCCAACAAATTTTGACGTAAGACTCCAAGTTATTGCAGATAGATATATATACTTACTATCTTTCGATAATATCTATTTTGTATATTACCCCATTATCTTTCGATAATATCTATTTTGGCAAATTTTCTCAGAAGTTTTTTCTTACCTACCACATCAAAGTCTACGATTAATACCTCATTTCCGGATACGTTTTCAATCGTTTTTACAGTGCCTTTACCAAAAATGGAGTGTTCCACGATAGATCCGGTGCGCAATGACCCGTCTGCGGTTTGCTCAAGAGTCTGAACATCGGCTGCTGCTGAATTACTGAAGTTTTCAAGTTTTATCTTGTTGCCCTTCGAAAAACTTCCACTGTTGGAATGATAGTTTGAACGAGGATTTGTGAAAGAGGGGCCGGTATGTGAGTTAAATGACGCGATATCTCCCGAAGTTCTCATTTTTAAGTATCGGGTATCAATGTCATTTATAAATCGCGAAGGTCGGGTCATAACCGTTTGTCCGTTCCTAAACCTTGATGACGCGTATGTCAAGAAGCACGTTGTCTTCGCTCGCGTGATAGCTACGTATAAGAGCCTTCGCTCCTCCTCTACTTGTTGCATGGACGTCATGCTCATGGCAGCCGGAAATAGTTCTTCTTCCACACCTACTATAAAGATATGTTTAAATTCCAGACCTTTTGCAGCATGCACTGTCATCAGAGTCACTTTCTGCTCATCTGCGTCATCACTTTCATCCTGGTCTGTGGATAGCGACACCTCATTCAGGAATGCCGTCATGCTCACATCCTCTTCTCCTTCTTCCGTACGCGACTCCACAAAGTATTTTAATCCTGAGAGCAATTCCGACAAGTTTTCCGAGCGGGAGATACTCTCAGGGGTATTGTCGTGCATAAATACGGTAAGAAGGCCGGAGCGGTTAAATACGAGTTGACCCACCTCCCAGGCCGTCTCTCCGGCCTGAACAGCGTCTACAAATTCCTGAATCATATCCTTGAAGTCGGAGAGTTTCTTAAGCGTCCCCTTGTTTACATTAAGATTATATTTATCAGGTTCGCAAAGTATGCCCCAAATGCTTGAGTGATATTCGTTGGCAGCGCTCTGTAATTTCTTAAGCGTGGTCTCCCCTATTCCTCGTGCCGGATAATTGATAATGCGTCTCAAAGCCTCATCATCATCCGGATTTACAGCCATTCGGAAGTAGCAGATGGCGTCTTTAATCTCCTTGCGCTGATAGAATGATAATCCGCCATAAATTCTATAAGGAATATTTCGCTTGCGAAGAGACTCCTCAAGCACACGGCTTTGAGCATTAGTACGATATAAAATAGCAAATTCATCATACCCGTCATGGGAGGAATATTTGGTCTGTGTGATCATATTGGCCACAAGATATGCCTCTTCGATATCTGAATAGGTAGACATTACGGTCACGGGTTCGCCTACCTCATTTTCCGAATAAACGTTCTTGGGCATTTGACGTGTATTCTTGGCTATCAGCGAACCGGCGGCATTGATGATATTCTGTGTGGAGCGATAATTTCTTTCAAGCTTGAAAATCTTAAGCCCCGGAAATTTCCTCTCCATATTCAGGATATTGGAAATATTGGCGCCACGGAATGAATATATGCTTTGAGCGTCGTCGCCCACAACACAAAGGTTTCTCTTCTCTCCGGCCAATTGTGATATTATGAGATGTTGCGCAAAATTTGTGTCCTGATACTCATCCACAAGGATATATCTGAAAAAATCCTGATAATGTCTCAATACGTCCGGGTTATCACGGAGCAAAACATTCATGTAAAAGAGAATATCATCAAAATCCATTGCGCCGCTCAGTCGGCATCTCTCCTCATAAATAGTAAAGATACGTCCTGTCATAGGTATCTTTGCGCGTTTGTCAGCACTAAGGTTGTCCTCATCCCTGCAATAGGTAGCGGCATCCTGAAGAGCATTCTTTGCATTGGAGATGCGGGAAGCAATCGTACCGGGCTTGTAAACCTTCTCGTCCAATCCCAAGTCTTTAATAATCATCTTGATTAAAGATTTAGAATCGGAAGCATCATAGATGGTGAAATTAGATTTAAAACCCAATAAATCAGCATGGCGACGAAGAATACGCAGAAAAATGGAATGAAAGGTACCCATCCACAAGCGTGAGGCTACTTTCTCACCCACGATACTTGTGATGCGCTCTTTCATTTCACGAGCAGCCTTATTCGTAAAGGTCAAGGCTAATATACGGTAAGGCTCGTAACCATTCCGAATTAAATCCACAATTTTGTAAGTAAGGACGCGCGTCTTTCCTGACCCCGCACCGGCTATCACCAGTGAAGGGCCATCTTTGTATACCACAGCATCACGCTGCTGCTTATTCAGAAAATCAAGATAATTGTAATTGATATTATCATCCATCTTATCAGTTATCAGAAAATACGTTGTTCAAACCGCGATAATCGGGAATGGTGGGGATAAAATGATACGTATTATGGACATAATCTATAGCACAACAATAGTGGTTGTAGCCATTCGAAACTATAAGATATTTAGCCTTAAGAGTCATATTATATCTTACAATCTGGTCAAAAACACTCTGTGTAATCTTCACATTGGGTGCTTTATATTCCACAATACACAGCAACGAACCGTCCGGGTTGTAGACTACCGTATCGCATCTTCTCTTACAGTCATTTACTTCGATACCAACTTCGTTGGCCATCAATGAGGCCGGATAATGAAGAGTATTCATCATCCAATGGACAAAATGCTGTCTTACATATTCTTCCGGGGTCAGAACGATATACTTGTCACGGAGTACATCATACACCTTAATTTGTCGGCCTTCACGTATCAATCTCAAATTCACCGGAGGAAGATTCAATGGTGGCATACCCTCCGGCTGCTTCTCTTCTTTATTTTCCACTATTATATTCCGGATCAAGTAGTGAATTTAACGCATCTGCAAGGCGAAGACCTCCTCTTAAGAACTGCTGCTCAATGATGGGAGTCCAGTCTGCTATATATGTATATTCCACGTTATAATCCACAGGAGTAGAATCATAGATAAGTTTCGCGATCTCATAGCTCTCTCTCGCGTAGGCATCGGGGGTGCCGGGTGCAAGTATGGTTGCTATTTCCTCAGGGGTGGCACGGTCTATCTCGCGTTTCCACTCCGTATGACTCCATTTATGAGCAGCCTCCGGCACTTTTGTGTCCCACACCGAATGCAGATTGGTAGCAGATTTGAAAAATTTTATATAGTGTCTGTTACCTCCTCGGTCAGTCTTTCTACCCAGGTGCATCGGTTGATGCAAGTCGCCGTAGAGATGAGTCACCATCTTAAGCGCGAGAGCTCTCTCCTCTTTGCTCCTTGTCGTGTCGGCCAGCACTTCCTGTTGTGAAATGATGGCAGTGACGACATCTCCGGCTTTCTCCAATGGCATATTGTCAAATGTCTTACCTTCATCTACATTTTTATAATGCCATGTGATGGAATACTCATAGTCAGGAGTGTGAGAGGCATTATCAAGCCAGTTGGCCCAATAGACGAGTGAACGTCCGTCAAAAAGGGAATCTACCACACTTTTAGCAGTTGGCGTAAGATGGCCTTCAGCTATAAAGGCTATGGTATCATGTCCTTTCTGTCCCCAACTCCAACATTGCAATGCACAAGTGCCTGCTAATGTCAAAGATATTATGGATGGGATGTATCCTTTGAAAAATTTCATATTCATCGTTAATCGATTTGCTGAAAAATACTCAGTCCATTCGCTGACGATAATCGTCATACGTATATTCGCGTAACAGTTTCAATTCACCGTCGGTGGTTGAGAGCCATATTGAGGGATGCTGTATGCCATTAAACATATTGGTTTTCACCGTAGTATAATGGTTCATATCCATCAGTCTAAGTCTGTCTCCGACTTTTAGCGGTTTTTCAAAACGCCAATCACCGACGTAGTCACCGCTAAGACATGAGTTGCCGCCTAATCTGTAGGAGTATCCGTCAGTCTGTTCATCACTCAATGCTTCGGCAATTACAGGCTTATAAGGCATCTCAAGGCAGTCAGGCATGTGGCAAGCGAAAGAGGCATCAATAATTGCAGTCTTGATGCCGCTATTTTCCACGACATCCAACACCTCCGTCACAAGGTCGCCGGTCTGCCATGTAAAAGCGCTGCCGGGTTCCATGATAATCTCAAGTCCGGGATGTCTCTCTTTAAAGGCTTTTAATAAACCTATCAAATGTTCAGTGTCATAATCCTTGCGGGTGATGAGATGACCACCTCCCATATTCAGCCATTTAATCTTATCGAGCCATTTTCCGTACTTTTCTTCAACAACATTCAAAACCTTTTCAAGATCATGACTGTCCGACTCACAAAGAGCATGAAAATGAAATCCCTCCAAGCCTTCCGGAAGTTCCCCTATTTCTTCTGCCTCAACTCCAAATCGGCTCCCCGGAAGCATCGGGTTATAGATATCCGTCTCTATTACGCTGCAGCGAGGATTGATACGCAATCCGGCACTGACCTTACGGGAGGTGTCGGATAATGACTCGTTATGCTGCTTTATCAGAGGATAATACTTGTTAAATTGAGCCAAAGAATTAAAAGTGATATGTGAGCAACCTTTTAAAAATTGTGGAAATGAGGAGTCTGTATACACCGGACAATAAGCGTGCACGTCCTCTCCGAGATAGTCAAGAGACAATTTCATCTCATTGAGAGAACTTGCTGTCGATGCCTTAAAATATTCAGAAATGATAGGAAACGTTTTCCATAGAGCGTTTGCCTTAAAGGCCATAATAATCTTCACTCCTGCACGACTTTCCACCTCCTTGAGTTTGCGCATATTGTCGCGCAACTTATCTTCATAAACTATATAATATGGAGTAGCGAGCGTCTCTTCGTTTGTTTTTTGCATAGTCACTGCTTGAGGGTCTTAGAATGAAATTCTGCCTTTTTTTGCCTGTTCTATCATCTTCGTGCCTGGCATCAGATATATTTCCAGTCTTCTGTTTTTATCTCTGTTATCCATCGAAGTGTTGGAGACAAGGGGTATATCATCACTCATGGCGTATGAAAAGAGATAATCCGTATTGGCTCCACTCTCATCAAACCATTCTGCAACGGAATTAACTCGGTCGGTGGTAAGTTGCTCTCTATACATCTCACTTCCGGTATTATCAGTGTGCATCACCAAGAGCACTCGATACATATCAGGTTCCTTGAGGTATCTTTTTATCGGTGATAGATAATCTTCAGCACCTGATTTTAGATCGACGCTGTTAGGAGCAAATAGCAAATGAGCGGGAATTGTTATCAGGAGCACCTCCTTATTTCTATAAGACTCCACAATGCACTCACCCTTCGGACTATACTTGCCGTTTAGAAGTCTGTTTTTTGCTTCAAGTTGTTGAAATTGCTGAATAAGTTCCGATTGTTTACCCGTCTCAACAGAGTTAATCATCTCGATAAAATCCATATCATCGAGATTATCATGATTGTCAGCAGCCCAAGAAGAGTGTGACGAAAAAAGTATTACGGATGTCAGGGCAAGAATATTCCAACACCGCATTGTGTTCCGACCTTTCTTATACAAAATCTTCAAGGGATTCTTCATATTCGAGTTCTCCTTTTATGATTTTACTGATGTCTGCCGGATCCATTATCAATTCTTTGTCTTGAGCTATCTCTTTCTTGACATAATTGATCAGATCATCTTCATCGAGTATGTCATCATCAGTTTCAACCGAGGAAAGAGAAAGATATCCCTTTTTCTCGTAATAATCCCAAATGGTATCTATAATGTATAGGATTTCATCATCAGAATATTGTTCCGATACTTTTTCTCCTACATATTGACGTATGAAGGCCACTGCTTTATCTTCATCGAATAAAAAATTATCGCTCATATCTTTCTTATTAAATGTATAATTACTAATTTAAGAACGCTTAATCCGCTAATTTATTAGCAATTGTATTGTTTAAATCCTTAAATAAACGTATTTCAAGATAATTTAATGATCTCTTTGATACTTTCCGGCAACTCGACAGTAAGAGTCTGACTTTCTTCATCGATACTAACTATAAAGCTGTCTCTGAAGGGTAGCATTATTTCATTATCTTCTTCATCAGCCTCTACGGATATAGTCATGACTATATTCTCTGTCGCGTAATCCATGTTTTGAATGACGCCTAACGCTCCGAGCTGTGTGTCTACAAGGGTGTAGCCGATAAAGTCTTCGTCATATTCAAGTTCAGCCGCATCTACTCCCAAGAACCGGGCTACATCAGCTCTACGCATGTATATAAGACTGTTGACAAAAGGCACAGTCGCCTCTTTGGAATCCACACCCTTCAGTTTTACCAATGACGACTGACTCCCCTTAGGCCGTACGCTTTCGGCATAAAAGGGTACAAAAATGCCATCCATTTCCACAATCAGAGGAAAATCCTCTTCAAGTATTTCCGGATCATAGTCTACGGTGACATTCATCTCCCCCTTCAGACCATGCGCCTTGAAGAATTTTCCTACCTCAATAATATCTTCGTTCTTGATCATCTCTATTGTTCCCTCAATATTTTGGCTCCTATCGAATTCAGTCGCTTCTCTATATTCTCGTATCCCCTGTCTATCTGGTCTATGTTCTGGATGCGACTCGTGCCTCTTGCTCCGAGAGCTGCTATCAGCATGGCAATTCCGGCGCGGATATCCGGAGAGACCATGTTAGTGGCGCGAAGAGAACCGAATTTACCACTACCTATCACCGCTGCTCGATGAGGATCACACAAGATTATTCTTGCGCCCATATCTATGAGCTTATCCACAAAGAACAAGCGAGATTCAAACATCTTCTGATGAATAAGGACACTCCCTTTTGCCTGAGTTGCCACCACAAGAAAAATACTAAGTAAGTCAGGGGAAAGTCCCGGCCACGGTGCATCTGCAAAACTCATGATAGAGCCATCTATGAATGTCTCGGATTCATAAATTTCTTGTTGATTGACACGAATATCATCCCCTATTATCTCAAGGTTGATACCAAGTCGGGAGAATGCATCGGGCATAATCCCGAGATGTTTTACTCCTGCATTTTTCAATACGACATCGCTCCCCGTCATAGCAGCCATGCCGATAAAACTGCCCACCTCAATCATGTCCGGAAGACATTTGTGGGAGGCTGAATGGAGTCGTTCCACTCCTTTAATATGTAGTAGATTGCTACCTATACCCTCTATATTCGCCCCCATATTCACAAGCAAACGACACAATTGCTGGATATATGGTTCGCATGCTGCATTATATATTGTAGTTTCACCCTCGGCAAGCACTGCGGCCATAATAAGGTTGGCAGTACCTGTAATTGATGCCTCGTCAAGCAGCATATAGCAACCTTTCAAACGACCGTCGCTTGTGATACGATAGATACGCTGCTCGCTGTTATAATTAAACTCGGCACCTAATTTCATAAGACCTATGAAATGGGTGTCCAGACGCCTTCTGCCTATCTTATCACCACCGGGTTTTGGCAATATCGCTGTTCCAAATCTTGCAAGAAGCGGACCGATTATCATAACAGAACCGCGCAGGGAAGAGGCTCTGTTACGAAATGCTTCTGTCTGAATGTAGTCGATATTTATTTCGTCTGCCTGAAATTCACATGTATGAGCATCTACATAATTGATTTTGACACCCATATCATGTAGCAACACAACTAAATTTCGAACATCCAAAATATCAGGCAAATTGGCGATAGTCACCTTCTCATCTGTCAGCAATACCGCACATATCACCTCCAAAGCTTCATTCTTCGCTCCCTGTATATCAATTGTGCCATGTAGTTTATGACCTCCCTCTACAATAAATGTGCCCATCAGAACAATCCGCTTTTCTTTTTCTTTTTAGTTTTCTTCTCTTTTACAGGAGTGATATCCTGAAAATCATGCAATTCATAGGTGGCCGGATCAAGGTCGATTTTGCCATGTGTATACTCGCGGAGGTCGTTTAACACTCTTGAATTGTCTACACCTTCCGGGTTGTACATAAGAAGCATCTTCTTCATTTGATGAGCGCATAGACTTATCAATTCCTCCCTTTCTGACCCCGGCTCCATATCTGCCACAATATTGAGCATACCCTCAAGACTTCTTCCATAATGGCGATACTTCATCTTACTGTTAGAGTAAGGGATTTTGGTCGGCCGTGGATTCAACTTTTCCTCTGTCATCACCTCCACCGGAAAATCAATATCGAGTTTGAAGCCGGAGAGCACATTCAGATGATTCCAAAACACCTGAAGGTCGCCTTTCTCACCCACTAAATTAGGGAAGAGAGTTTTCATAACACCCACGATGCCGTATGCGCACACAGTTCGCTCCTCTCTATCAGGTATCTCTACGCAATAATCCACCATATTCTGGATATTCCGACCGTATGCCGAGAGCTTCATCTGCGGCATTCCGGTGTTGTATGGTATAAATTTTATACCATTTGTGCCATATATATCTGTTTGCTGATTTTCCATTTATATAGTATAATTACTTGATTTTAATTTCTTAAAATAGCCAATTCTTGCCGTCAACTATGAGTTGCACCGCTGACAGCCTCTTTTATTACTTTATTTTCTGCTATTTTCGCCTGATAGTCCTTAAGATAGAAAGGAACGGAATAAGCCAAATCGGCGAAGTCTCCTCTTCTGAAGGCTCTTTCTGACAGTGCTGTCATATCTATAGCAATAGGCATGGCGTTGGTCGCGAAGATGGCATTAGGATTTTTTATTACCTCTTTTGCTTTTGTTACCCCATCCCCTATAAATACACATTTATGCGTAGACAGTAAGTCTGCGAAAGACTCGTTATCCAAAATGAGAGCTTCCGGGGCTAACACGTCTTTAAGACTGAAATCGTAAGCGGCAGTATATACCTCCATTCGTCGGGCATCAATGAGAGGTATCAGCAGTTCGTCGCCCTGAGGATCCCTTATGCCAAACATGGCCTTGACGGCAAGAATCTCAAGAGTGGGCACACATATTAATGGTATATCTTTGGCGAAACAAAGTCCTTTGGCCATTGACATGCCAATTCTCAAGCCTGTGTAGCTACCGGGGCCGCAGCTGACGGCCACAGCGTCAAGCGCCACCTCCCTGCGTGTCAAATCTTCAAGAGCCTTTTCTATATATACTCCGAGCAGAGTGGCATGTTGCATGTCATTTCCTGACTCTGCATGATACTCTATCATACCGTCTGAAGTCACAGCCACGGAACACACTCCGGATGAAGTCTCTATATTTAAAATTCTTGCCATAGTTTTACTATTTAATTAGTTCATCTGCTATTGCAGCAGCGCATCTCATGCCGTCAATGGCCGCAGACACTATACCTCCGGCATATCCGGCACCCTCTCCGGCCGGATACAGGCCTTTTATTTCCACATGACATAAATTATCTTTGTCTCTGGGTAATCTTACCGGTGAGGAGGTCCGGCTTTCAAGACCTATGACGGTTGCTTCAGGCGTCATAAATCCCTTCGCCTTATTGTCAAAAGTTATGAATCCTTCTTTAAGTCTTTCAGAGATAAAAGGAGGAAGAAGTGTATCAACACGCTTTGACAGCAGGCCGGGAACGTATGATGACGCAGGTAAATCTTCAGATTGCACACCATTAACAAAGTCTGTCATTCTCTGAGCCGGTGCCTTTAAGGTCTTACCGGAAGCTTCATGGAATGTTTGTTCCAGATCTTCTTGTAATTTAAGAAGTTTAAAGATACCATATTGATCATATTCGGGAAAATCCTCCGGCCGTATTTCCACCACCATTCCGGCATTACTCCATCTCCCGGACCTTGCAGAGGCCGACATTCCGTTTACCACAGATTCGCCGGGAGCAGAAACGGCCGGCACCACGACGCCCCCCGGGCACATACAAAAACTGTATACACCCCTGCCATCCGATTGAGTTACAAAATTATATTCGGCGGCGGGCAAATATTTGCCTCTGCCGGCCCGGTTATGATATTGGATTTTGTCAATCGTCTGACTTGGATGCTCCAGGCGTACTCCCATGGCAAACCCTTTTGTCTCCATCTTCACACCCTGTGAGTGAAGGTTTCTGAGAGTATCACGTGCGGAGTGTCCCGTTGCCAAAATTACAGCCTCAGCATGCCATTCTTTTCCGTCGGATGTCTTCACTCCCTCTACGCGGCCATCTTCTATTATCAATTCGTCAACACGTGTATTGAATATCACTTCACCTCCGCATTTTCTTATTGTCTCTCTTATAGACTTGATGATATCCGGAAGTTTGTTGCTGCCTATATGGGGGTGCGAATCTCGAAGTATGTCTCTTGAAGCACCGTGATCTACGAGTAGATTGAGCACTTCCCGATTGTCTCCTTTTTTCTTGGAACGTGTAAATAATTTTCCGTCAGAGAATGTTCCTGCGCCCCCTTCACCGAAGCAATAATTAGAGTCAGGGTTTACATCCCCTGTTCTATTTAAGGTGGCTATATCAAGACGGCGAGCATCCACATCCTTTCCTCGTTCAAACACGATGGGACGAATTCCGGACATGATAAGCCGAAGAGCGGCAAATAGACCTGCCGGACCGGCTCCGACTATTATCACGGAAGGCGCATTGTCAGCAACAGGTTGAAATATATATGGCTGATAGTCATCCGGCACCTCTTTATCTTCACAGGAGGCAAATTTAACGGTCAGTCTGATAATGATGTCACGGCGACGACTGTCTATTGAGCGTCGTACGATCTGAATATCGTGAATATCTTTTTCGTTGATACCGGTACGAGTGGAGACGGCATGAAGGAGTTGCTTCATGTCCGACGCCACACGGGGAGTAACATTAATGTTGATTTCCGCCACCATATCACGCAAAGATAGTAAAAAAAATCAACTTACAGACAAAATAATTGTTGTATCTTTGTAGAAAAGGGTGTAAGTATGCCACATAAATTTGACGGATTTAACTACAAAATATAATGAAGATAGAAAAACGAGATATACAGGGATTTCTTTTTGATTTGGACGGTGTGATAATAGACAGCGAGCGAGAATATACCCGCATTTGGGAAAAAATAGGATTGGAGTTTCCCACCGGTATTGAAAACTTCGCATATAAAATCAAAGGGACAACTCTTGAAGACATTCTGGCTAAATATTATCCGGACGTTGAGGTGCGTGACCGAGTGCGTGAACGTCTGTATGAGGAGGAAGCCGCCATGAAATATCAATATTGTGCCGGAGCCGAAGCACTTCTGAAGCGTCTGAAATCCGAGGGTGTGCCAACTGCCTTATACACATCCTCTGACAGCTATAAGATGAGCCATTTATATCGTGATATTCCGGAAATAAGAGACTATTTCAATGTTATAATTACCGGCGATAACGTGACTCGTTCCAAGCCCGATCCTCAGGGATATCTGATGGCCGCAGAAGCTATCGGTGTGCCGATAGAAGATTGTGCTGTGGTCGAGGATTCTCTTCAGGGTGTCAAGGCCGGTCGTGCATCCGGAGCTTTTGTCATCGGTGTGGCTAATACTTTACCTGAGGATGTATTACTACCCTATTCAGATATAATAGTGGATAATTTAAGCAAACTATGAATAACAACATACCATTAGCGGAGCGAATGCGACCATCGACGCTCGATAATTACATCGGTCAGCGTCATCTGGTGGGTGAAGGTGGTGTGATTCGTAATATGATAGACACCTCTCGCATCAACTCCTTTATACTCTGGGGACCTCCCGGGGTAGGCAAAACCACACTTGCAAAAATCATTGCAGCCGCTGTGGATGCTCCCTTCTATACACTATCAGCCGTAACCTCCGGTGTAAAGGATGTCAGGGATGTCATCAATAAATGTACGGCTGAGAGTAGGAGTATGTTTACTAAGGCTCGCCCAATTCTCTTTATAGATGAAATACATCGCTTCAATAAGTCTCAGCAAGACTCACTTTTAGGAGCGGTAGAAAAAGGTATCATCACCCTAATCGGTGCTACTACAGAAAATCCCTCATTTGAAGTAATACGTCCTCTGCTGAGTCGCGCACAGGTATATACCCTCAAACCGTTAGACAACGATGATCTCAGGCAATTGATGGAGAATGCTATCGAAAACGATCCTGTGTTGTCTAAACGTGAGATTAAAGTTGAAGAAACTGATGCGCTCTATCGTTTTTCCGGAGGGGATGCACGCAAGTTGCTCAATATACTTGACTTGATAGAGCAGTCTACTCCCAACGGTCAACCGGTGGTGATAAATGATGCCATTGTGACAGACCGACTTCAGGAGAATCCGGCAGCATACGATAGAAACGGTGAATTGCATTATGATATTATCTCAGCCTTTATCAAGTCAATCAGGGGAAGCGATCCGGATGCTGCCCTCTATTGGTTGGCAAGAATGGTGGCCGGTGGCGAAGACCCTGAATTCATTTGTCGCCGACTTGTGATACTTGCTGCAGAAGATATCGGGCTTGCCAATCCCAACGCTCTTTTGTTAGCAAATGCTACGTTTGATGCTTTGCGTAAGATAGGATGGCCAGAAGGACGTATTGTGCTTGCTGAATGCACGGTATATCTCGCAACTTCGGCAAAGAGTAATTCTGCTTATATGGGCATAGCAGCCGCGCTTGATGAAGTGGCAAAATCAGGTAATCTTCCCGTACCGTTGCATCTGCGTAATGCCCCTACCCAACTGATGAAAGATATGGGGTATCATCAGGGGTATAAATATGCTCATGATTATGAAGGCAATTTTGTCGAGCAACAGTATCTTCCGGATGGTTTAGCTCACCGCAAATTTTGGAATCCCGGCTCAAATCCCCAAGAGAATACTATGTCAGCAAGGATGTCTGATTTGCGCAACAAATCTAAATAGGCGGATTAAAGTACTCCCTTATGTAAAATCCTTCCGAAACATGTCATAAAACAATGTAGAAAATTTTGCAGTATTTAAAATATAGATTAAATTTGCGTCAAAATCCTATAAAATTAACATCATGAAGAAACACAATTTTTATGCAGGTCCGTGTATCTTGAGCGAATACACTATCAAGAACACTGCCGATGCTGTAATCAATTTTGCAGATATGGGTCTTTCGATCCTTGAAATCTCTCACCGTAGCAAGCAGTTTCAGGCTGTTGTAGATGAGGCTGTTGCCCTCGTTAAGGAACTTCTCGAAGTGCCTGAAGGATATTCAGTACTCTTCCTCGGTGGCGGCGCTTCACTGCAGTTTGCTATGTCAGCGATGAACTTCCTCAACACCAAGGCTGCTTATCTTGACACAGGTGTCTGGGCTTCAAAGGCTATCAAAGAGGCAAAACTCTTCGGAGAAGTAGATGTTGTAGCTTCATCAAAAGATAAGAATTACAACTACATCCCCAAAGATTTCGAGAGCAAGGTGCCTGCTGACGTTGATTATTTCCACTATACCTCCAACAATACAATATACGGTACAGAAATTCGCCGCGATCCGGACGTGCCCGTGCGCATGATCTGTGACATGAGCTCCGATATCTTCTCACGCCCTGTAGATGTTTCTAAATATGATCTGATCTATGCCGGCGCCCAGAAAAACCTCGCACCTTCAGGTGTAACTATCTGTATCGTGAAGGACAGCGCATTAGGTCATGTGGATCGCGTTATCCCCACAATGCTCAAATATCAGACTCACGTTGATAAGGGTTCAATGTTCAACACTCCCCCGGTGCTCCCCATCTTTGCAGCACTCCAGACTCTTAAATATTACAAGAGCCTCGGTGGTCTGAAGGAAATTGAAAAGATGGACATCGCAAAGGCTGAAAAACTTTATGATGCTATCGACAACAGCAAGATGTTTGTTGCTACAATTCCCAACAAGGAAGACCGCTCCATAATGAACGTTTGCTTCGTAATGAAGCCCGAATATAAGGACTTGGAAAAAGACTTCTTCGATTTCGCTACGAGCAAGGGTATGGTAGGCATCAAGGGCCACCGTGACGTAGGTGGTTTCCGTGCTTCTCTCTACAATGCTCTTCCCATGGAGAGTGTTGAGGCGCTCATCGCCTGCATGAAGGAGTTTGAAGCTATGCATTAATTCACTGTCAGAATAATTATAGCAATGAAAATACTCGTTTTCACAGAAAAGCCTTTCGCTCCTGCTGCAGTAAAGGCTATTGAGAATGCTGTCAATGCAAGTGGCAACGAACTCGAGCTCGTAGAGCGTGGCACACGTGAAGATCTCCTTCAAGCTGTCGCAGACGCAGAGGGTCTTATTGTACGTTCAGACATAGTAGATGCTGAAGTCATCGAGCACGCACCCAAATTAAAAGTTATTGTTCGTGCCGGCGCCGGTTATGACAATATCGACCTCGAGGCTGCTACCAAGCATGGTATCTGCGTGATGAATACACCCGGCCAGAACTCCAACGCTGTTGCCGAACTCGTATTCGGCATGGTCATCATGATGTGTCGCAATCAGTATAACGGCACTTCAGGCAGCGAACTTAAAGACAAGTCTCTCGGCATTTACGCTTTCGGACAGGTAGGTAGAAACGTAGCTCGAATCGCGAAAGGCTTTAATATGAAGGTTGAAGCGCTCGACGTTTTCGTGCCTGATGCTGTAATCGAAGCAGAGGGAGTGAAGCCCCTTCACGATGTCAAGGAACTCTTCTCTCAGAATGATTTCGTATCCCTGCACATCCCGGCTACTCCTCAGACCAAAGGCTCTATCGGTTATGACCTGATGATGCTTATGCCTAAAAACGGTGTACTCATCAATACCGCTCGCAAGGAAGTAATCGATGAAGAGGGTCTTATCAAAGCACTTGAGGAGCGTCCCGACCTTCGTTACGTGTCTGACATCAAGCCCGCTCGTGCTGAGGAATTTGAACAGAAGTTTGCCGCTCGTGTATTCTTCACTCCCAAGAAGATGGGTGCGCAGACTGCCGAAGCCAACTATAACGCAGGCGTAGCAGCAGCAGAGCAGACTGTAGCTTATCTTAAAGACGGATGGAATAAATTCCAAGTAAATAAATAATCCATCCCTACACACCAAATTAAAAGGGTGTATCATAATTCAATTATGGTACACCCAATTTCTTTTTGATGCCTTACCGACACATATCACAAAGACCTTTGATTATTAGCGAACTGGAATGCCGTTCAAATCCTTCCGGTAGAGTTATTTCCGGAATGGAGGCATGTTCAAGGCAGATAGTCTTTCCACATTTTACACAGTGAAAATGCGGGTGAAGATCTGTGTCATGATACGTAGCTTCAAATCCTCCTTCTGCATTTTCATGACTGCATCTACACGCCTCATATTTCATTGAGCCGCTGCCGTCCTCAAATGAATGAACCACTCCCCTCTCCACAAAGAGCACCAGTGTGCGGGTGATTGAGGAACGGTCTACAGTCTCGAGTGCTCGCTCTATTTCAAGGGAAGATAAAGGATGGCGAGCATCAAGCAAAGTCTTGAGTACAAGACATCTCACGGGGGATACTCTTATGCCGGAGAACTCAAGTATATCATTGATTGAGTTTATTGAGCGCATAGTCTCATGAATTCCTCCCTTAATTTGGGATCATCGGCAAACTTGCCGGAATAATCGAAAGTGACGGTATCACTATTCTGCTTTTCGACACCTCTCATTTTCATACAGAGGTGCTCAGCGCGACAACTTACTATGACACCTTCGTTGGGAAGAGCCTCATTTAAAAGTGCGCAGACCTGAGAAGTGAGGCGCTCCTGCACTTGGAGTCGTCGTGCAAAGTTGTCCACAATACGTGCAAGCTTAGAAAGTCCTATCATCTTACCCTTGGGGATATATCCTATTGAGACAGTGCCGAAGAAAGGAAGTATATGATGCTCGCACATACTGTAAAACTCGATATCCTTCACTATTACCATTCTTGAACCGGCATGCTCGAATATGGCTTTTTTAGCAATCTCAAGAGGATCCTGACGGTATCCCGTCGTGATGTCTATCAATGCTTTGGCAGCTCGTTCGGGCGTTTTCAGAAGACCCTCTCTTTCCGGGTCTTCGCCGATGAGCCGCAATATTTCACGGTAGTGTGACGCTATCTCGTGAGTTAAATTCTCGTCGTGAAATTCTTTTCTTGACATTACCTGACGATTACAATCTGACATTTCACCACCCTCATCTCGTTGGCAAATCCCGGAAAGGCACTGCGTAATTGTGCCAACGCTTCATTAGCCTCCGTTTCAGTGCGGAAGTTGCCTACGCGGGTATACCAGTTGGGTGATGATGAGAAAGTGTATACTTGTCCTCTGTATTTAGGAAATTTGGCTAAGATAGCATTACCGCGAGCTTTGGCTCGGCTTTCCAGGGAATGCTGATTTAGTCCGTCGGCAAATACTTGAATTCTATATCCTGACAACTTGTTGATACCTGTCTTCAACTGACTCTCTCCGCTTTTTTGAGGCCTATTGCTCTCCGGAGGCGTCAGAATCTTCTCTTTCAAGTCGTCATCCACGATTATCTCTATATTGCCGTTGCCTGCCTCAATAATCTGCTCAATCGCATTTTTAGATTGAGGCTCGGCATCGGTGGTGGTAGAGATAGATTGTCCTGCTGCCGGCAGAATTATCGCCGTCAGCAGGACAAATAAATATGTTCTCTTCAAAGTATTCACCTTTATAATAATTAGTTGAAAGCCTCGATGATACCGATGAAGCTGTCAGCCTTGAGTGCGGCACCGCCTATCAGACCACCGTCAACGTCAGGCTTTGCAAAGAGTTCGGGAGCGTTGCTCGGTTTGCAGCTGCCACCATAAAGAATAGAAGTGTTGTCAGCCAATTCCTTGCCATACTTCTCCTCGATGGTCTTACGGATGTGAGCGTGCATATCCTGAGCCTGGTCGGCTGTAGCAGTCTTGCCTGTTCCGATAGCCCAAACGGGTTCGTATGCTATGATTATCTTAGCAAACTCTTCGGGAGTGAGTGAGAAGAGTGCCTCAACCTGGGATTTCACTACGTCATTGTATGTACCGTTCTCTCTCTCTTCGAGCACCTCGCCTACGCAGAAAATGGGGGTAAGACCATTGGCAAGCGCCTGCTTGGTCTTAGCGAGAAGTTGTTCGTTGTTCTCGCCGAAATACTGGCGACGTTCGCTGTGTCCGAGAATAACGTGGGTTGCACCTGTAGATTTTACCATTGAAGCACTTACTTCACCGGTATAAGCACCGCTTTCGTGCTCAGAGCAGTTTTCCGCGCCAAGACCGATGATAGCAGGTTCGATTACGGCATTAACAGAAGTAAGATGAGTGAAAGGCACGCAAATTACCACTTCACAATTCTTCTCTTTACCCTCAAGAAGGGTATTGATTTCATTTGCCAGTTCCACACCCTCCTGTAGAGTAGTGTTCATCTTCCAGTTGCCTGCAACAATATTTTTACGCATGTTTCTTAAGATTTGATAATATAAACATTCAGGCCGCATACACGATGCGATCCATCTAATTCTGCAAAAATACAAAATATTCCGCAACTATCCTACTCCCCACCAAATAAAATCACCAAAATCCCTTAAGATGCAAAATAATAGTTGCTGCCATAATCCGTATGTCAGATTATGGCAGCAATGTGGGGATATCTAAATATCTAAGATTAGTATGCTACTTTTAGCGGTGTGCCGTTGATTACGATGATGTATACTTCCCCTTGTTCCAAAGATATGGTAACTGTCTCCTTACCGGTCGGAACCTCCGGAAGGGCTTTTATCAGAAGACCACCGACAGTATATACCATTATTTGATCGCCTTCATGAACACCTGATATTATTACATGCCCGTTATCAAAAGCAACCTTATAAGGCCATTCTTCAGGAGCCTCTACCCCGGTAGTATAATCATAAATAATCTCATGAGCATACTCATACTCAACCCTTATTGAAGAGTTCTCTGTTATTTCCGGAGATACATAAGTCGTTCCGGTATATTCTACCGGTTGATTGTTGAAATATACATTTTTGACATTCCAATCCTCTGACCCGCTTATATTGACAGTCACACTATTTCCGGCTTTGACTTCGGTTGTCATCGATCCGATTTCACTGACTGAATAATTCACTGAATAGATTTCATCTACGGTTCCGGAATTAATTTTTACAGACTTTATAACTGATTCAGCAGCATCATAATTATCGTTTCCTTTCTGACTCGCTTCGATGCTTACGCGTCCGGATTCCAGGAATTCAACATACTTTTTCTGATTATCGGTGAAAATTATTGCAATATTCTCATCCGAACTCCTATATTGAATAGGTAATTCCGAAGAGCTTGTTGCTGTCAACTCAATGATATCACCGACACTTACAGAATCAAATTTCTGATCCCATTCAATATTTTGGTCCGCCTTTGTAATTGTTAACGTACCTCTCTCGTAATTGAAAGAATAATTCTGCGCTTCACCCCCGGACACTATTATTGGATAAGTACCTGCGGGACTGGTAGTCGTAGCATTTGTAGAAAGAACAGGATATTTCGTAAGCACATCTTCGGTTTCATCGTTTTTAAATCCAATTATTGAACAATTTAAAGTTGGATTCTCTTCACCATACTTCTTGTAGGCATTATCAGCAAATACAAAGAGAGGAGCCGGAGTAATGGTATAGTCGGCATTTATAGAAGTCCTCGTTGTCCATGAGTCCACAGAAAATACAACTGAAACTGGTTCGTTATATTGTCCTACGTTACAAGCATCGCTATTAAGTTCTATGCTAACATTAGTTATTGGAGTATTATTGGTAAATGTTAGATCGGGTAATTTACCATTATACTCAGATGTATAACTCTTAATGGTTAACAAGTTTTCTAAAAAGTAATCTTTTAACAATACAGAATATTTGGATGGATTGGGTACAAAAATTTTGCCTATTTTTTCAGGGAAACAATTGGTTCCAATTGAGGATAGATTATTAGAAAAGATATAAATATTACGTAATTGATCACACTGTTTAAATGCTGCTTTTCCAATTTCAGTAATCCCACTTCCTAACATTACAATAGATAAATCTGTATTATTTGTGAAAGCGCCTTCAGGTATTATTTGTACATTATCGCCAATATACAATTCTTTAATTCCTGAATAAGAGCAAATGTCGCCTATCGTTTTTACGCTTGATGGTAGAACTAATTTTGTTAGTTTTTTACAGGAAGAAAAGGCATCACTTCCAATTGTTGTCACACTCTCCGGTATTGTAATAGATGCAATTTCAGTAGATCTAAGGAAATTACGAGGAAGTTGTTTTACCTTGCTTCCTATTGTTACCTCTTTAAGTTTAGCCGCAAATTCAAAAGGAGAACCTTCACTCCCACCAGAATACGTTATTCTAACGTATCGGCCAACATATACATTTTCAAGATTCGGTAAATATTTAAGATTTGTTCCAAATGTTAGTGTTGTTGTGCCATCTTCAATAATTAAAGTTGTCAATTTATTGCATCCCGCGAATGTCTCATTGTTACTGTCATCTTCTATATAAGTTACTGTTGAAGGAATTGATAACGATGTCAAATTTCCACATTGATAAAAGCACTTGTGTTCTATTCGTACAACTTTGTATTCTTGTCCTTCAAATTCGACAGTTGATGGAATTTTGAAATCTCCACTATAACCTCCAAAATTATAGGTAGCGTGTGTAAGCATAGCTACCTTTTCTGATTTATCAAATCTGTAATATCCCCCATCAATAAATTCAAAGCCTGAGAAATTGTATGCATACAGGTTTAAAAATACGCAATTCAGTACAAATGCAATTAAAAATTTAGATAATTTCATGATTGTAAATATATTAAGTTTATTAATTGTTATATTATCACTTTAAGATTTACTAGGTAATGGAAAATTATTATCTTTAGTTTCATCTAAAATTTGTTTAATTGTTGACACAATTTCAGAATAATCATGCATATATATTTGAGTCCATTTAGCGTCGCCAATTAAAATTTCTTCCCATATAGTATTTAATTTGTCAAGACTGTTTTCAGATAAAAACTCTTTGATGTTTGCTGATGATATTAGTTCCGTGGAATAAATATCATTAGAGTCTATATTCTTTTTTTGAAGATTATTTTCATTATCTATCTTTGAAATTTCCTTTGTCATATATTTAATGACACGGAATATTTCGTATCCTTGAGTTCCGGATTTTCCAAGGTTTTGAGTGAAAATCAAAATAAAGAATACGGGATACCGAGAGGTCGGATAATGAATACAGAGTGTTGGGCCGGGAACGGGCTTATCCTTTAGGATATAAAATTCACAGCCATCAAATTCCTCAAATATTTTTTTGTTAATTTTCTTTTGGTCAGCCATTCTTTGTTCATAAGATCGTGGCTTAAAAGGATTAGTTTTACACATATTTTTTATTCCGTGCCTCGGGACCCTCTCTTTGGCTTTTGTGGTGCATATACAGAAAACGTGAGGTCTGTACTGTTGCTCGTCCCACGTTCTGAGGCTCTGGAATGCCCATCGTAGTTGAACGAGCAAACACGCAGAGGCCTCACGCAGAATATGATTTAGCCTAATCACAACACTCTCGTGTCGTGTTATGCTGAATAGACATATCCACAAAGGCATCTACTGTTTGCTACATCCTTGACTACGATTTGAAATTTTCCAGATTTCAGAACGTCAAGAAATAGCGTCAGTAAACCCTAACTTTGCAGCGGCAATTGAGAGAATGGGAGATTTGTCT
>CAYVZJ010000002.1:52407-65890 GCA_964456155.1 uncultured Sangeribacter sp. | reverse complement strand
AATAAATTAAAAAATGTCATGTACTGTAGCCGGAGGCATGTCCGTACGTTCGCGGTGGGAGCGCTTCGAAGGTTCTAAACATGCCGGAGGCATGTCCGTACGTTCGCGGTGGGGCTTCTACTCGGGGGTGGGACTATCGTGGCTTCAGGGGTGGCGGTGGGAGGGGCCGGTGAAGGGGACTATGTTGAAGAGTTCTCGGCAGCGGTCGTAGATGCGGTCGCCGTACATTTGCCTTAGGTTCTCCTCCGTTAGATTGGTGGTGACATGCGTGAAGGCTTCATGGCGTCGGTCATAGCGATGCTGCAGGATATACTGTATCACGTTCTCTGTCATGCCGTAATGAGCCGCGCTAAGGTTTTCGGCTCCTACCTCGTCTATGGCCAGACGGTTGCTCTCCACATACTGTTCAAGACCCTCGTAGCCACGTTGCGCAAACTCCTTGCAAAGTTCCGTGGCGCTGATTATCTTGTAAGAGTATGGCCAGCCGTTCTGATACGGTCTTACCAATTTGCAAAACTCTTTGATAATGAGAAGCATCGTAGACTTGCCGGTGCCGATAGAGCCGCAGAGCCATAGCCCTTTACGGGGATTATAACGTCCCGGCATCATCATGCACCATGCGAAGATATCTCTGATTAGTTCACGGTTGCACTCATCGACTGTAAATTCCGGACAGACGGAACGGGCTATTCTCAGGAAGAGACCTTTGTAGCAGTTAAGGATTTTCGAGTCCATAGCCGAAGTTTGTGTGTCCTTTGACGGGGTAGCCATTATTTCCGTACGGGCGGCCGTAAGTAGGGTATCTATTTGTTGCATAGTTGTTTAATGATGAATTATGGTTATTTTTGTTATCGTATTTTCCTTCGAGAATTTGGTTAAACCTCTTGTAGTTGAATATCCAGTCGAAATCGGCCGACCAGTTGCGATCATTTTGCCCGTTGAGAAATTGGCTCGCGGCGGACTTTTCAATCACTTTCATGATGGCGTCTTGGCCAAATTCGCGAAAACAAGTTTCGACGGCTTGCCGCCGGGCTTTGCTGATTTTTTGCACGCGCGGCATGGAGGATTTATTCTTTTCGAGAGTATCGTTGAAGAATTTTTTGAGCGAGTCGCAGTCTATTTTAGATTTTTGCTTAGAGGTTTTCGGCGGTTCGCTACCGGTAAGAATTAAATCATCATTATTTTTTTTTGACTCCCCGGGGTCAACTTGCAAAGTTGACGAAAGAGAATTATTAAATTCTACTAAGAATACCTCTTCCTTATCCTCTACCTCTACCTCTACCTCTACCTCTACCTCTACCTTATCCTTATCTGTTGCTTTTGTCAACACATGATAACATTTGTTGCTTTTGTTATCATTTGATTTAGTAGAGGAGGTCGTTTCATCTGTCTCCTCTGTAAGGTCTGTGGAATTGTCTTTCTGTCTGTTTTTCATACTTTTCTTACCGGCCTGCGAACGTTTTTCGATAGTTTCACTATACTTTTCGTTGTCGCGGTCCATCTGGCTTTGTATTAAGACAAACATAGAAAGAAGCACGGCTTTATCGGTTGGTGGTTCGCCGGTCAGGTGATAGTGTAGGATGGCATCAAGGATTTTGTGTCGCAGTTCATCAGGGTATTTCTGTAAGTTTTCTGCCCAGTCGGTGTAAAAGAGAAATCTCTTTTTCTTGCATTTCGTTTCTTTCATAATTTGATTACTTTAAGCGTTGATAATAAATACGATGCAATATTAGCCAAAAAGCCCGAAACACTCTTGATAAAAATTGACAAATCCCATATTGGTACGAATGGATAATAATGTGTCGTTGTGAATCTTCAGTTATATAGTTTATAAATAAAAAGTTCCGTGTTTTTTCCGTTATATTCAGCGGCAGCGAGCGTAGCTATGCTCTGTTCCGGAATGAATCAATCATTTTAGTTCAAAAAAAAGCTATCAACAGCCATGCGCGTCGGCATAGGAACTTGATGGATTGATTCATTCCGGAACTCATTGCTTGCTTCGCGCGCAGGCGCGGAACTGACGGAACAAACGGAACTTCTTTATCTTAGAGAGTCAACCAATATCAGGATTTGGTGGAGGCGCTCCACTGCGCAACGTACGGACATGCCTTTGGCATGTTTCGCTGTAACATCGCGCAGCGATGAGGATTTCATCGGATGGGCTTAATGTATTGCGCCACCACAAGTTTATCGGGATTGGATGCATGCCGGAGGCATGTCCGTACGTTCGCGGATGGGTCGCTTCGGGATTGGATACATGCCGGGGGATGGCCCTGCGTTTGGGGATTAGAGGGTTATTTGAATGGGGGTGTCGAGTTGGAGCGTGGCGGGGGTCTCTGTTTGGAAATCTTCTATTTGGTAGTGGTTGTTGGCGTCAATCTCTACTATTTTGGGGCCTTTCAGACTCTTTGAAATTTGGCCGTCAGTAATTATTACCTCGCGGGTCAGATAGCGACCCTTGCTCAGGGGGGTTCCTCCGGCGGTAATTATTGGATTATCGGGCATAACAGATGATTAGTTGGTGCGTGATATGCGACCCGGTGCATTACCCACCGGAGAGTTCATAGACGGTGTCTTAATCGGCTCTGTTTTCTTAGATACAGATTGCTCCGTAAAAGAAGAGATTCCGGCGTTATTTTGATTGGTGTTCTGACTCTCATTATCGTCTGCATTCCCTTCTCCCTCTTCCGAATTGTCGTTGTTTACAACCTTTCTCGCAGCGGGATATAGATATTTTTGCGACCAGGGGAGAGTGGCTGTGGAGTCGAACGGCAATTTCACTAACTTAATGCTGTCCACCCAAGCCGGGAGGCCTCCGCGCTCCACGTGTATCATGCCGTAAATGCGCTGTGGGGTGTGGGTTGTATCGGTGAGCAGCGTCACCATCAGTCGTCTGTCTCCGCGGAATGAACGCTTGAGATACGTAGAGACACCGTTATCGTAATCCACGCCCAAAAGCAGGTCGATATTAGGTGTGGAATTGAATTTCATTGTCCATTCAAGGCTCTCCCCTTTCGAAAGACCCTCGGCCGGCATTGTGAATACGAGAGTGCCGTCATCTGACATCGGTGAAAACCAATAATGCGGAGATAAGGGCCACAAATT
Organism: uncultured Sangeribacter sp.; assembly: GCA_964456155.1. Taxonomy (GTDB): domain Bacteria; phylum Bacteroidota; class Bacteroidia; order Bacteroidales; family Muribaculaceae; genus Lepagella. Next base: position 62,785 of record CAYVZJ010000002.1, on the reverse strand, counting down.
GTCTGCAGTCATCTCGACCGGTGCATCTCCGCTCTCCTTCTTTATACGCTTTTGCAATCGCTTGTCGACCTCTGCGTATAGCGCTACATAATCGTCAAGGTTGCGACCATACCACGCTAAAGTGCTATCGAGTTGCTCTTGCGTGATGCCATGCTGCTTCAATACTATTTCACGGAGATGATAGCGAATGCTGTCAGGGAGTTCGTGGACACCGCTACCATTGCCCATAGACTCGGCAATCGTCATATCCACGAGCAAATCTATCATCTCCCTCTCACTCAATATATCTTTCGGACGACGCGTGCAAGCAGCAGACAATATCAGAAGGCATAAAGCAGCAATGCCCGTCATCTTGCGGACATTGCCGAAGCGGATGAAGAGTATGCCTGAATTATGTCTGCCAAAGCATCGCATCACTTATTATTATCTTTGTGGGTTTTTATCTTTGTGATCCTTATCTTTGTGGGTGAGATTGGCAAGCGCTGCCGTAGCATCCTTCGAATAGAAGAAGATGAGCAGCAGCACACCGATGGTGATTGAAGCGTCGGCAATATTGAAGATGTACTGGAAGAAAAGATATTCCTGCCCGCCCACCATCGGCACCCAGTCAGGCCATGTGAATGAGAAAAGAGGAAAGAAAAGCATATCCACTACCCTTCCTTCAAACCACCCGGCATATCCACCCCCCGGGGGAAAAGCCTCGGCAATGGCAGGTGGATAAGGATCATTGAAGATTTCACCGTAGAAGACGCAGTCAAAGATATTGCCGGCCGCTCCGGCGGTAATCAAAGCCACAGAGATAAGAAAGCCCTTTCTGAGGCCGGGCATCTCCAAAAATTTCCTCAGCATATAAATGAAGAGGATTACGGCGGCAATACGTCCGAAGGTGAGGAAATACTTGTTAAACCACTCAAGACCGAATGCGAAACCGTTGTTTTCAATGAATTTGAGATGAAACCAGCTTGTCAGTTCCACATCCTCTCCGATATAGAAATGAGTCTTGACCCATATCTTAAGCCATTGGTCGCAGATGATGACCAGCAGTATAAGAGAGGCAAGAAACATGCCGGAGATCTTCCAGACCCGGCATGTTTCCTTTTTCATATCATTCTGAATGCTATTATCAGTATTCATTATATAAGTCGTAACTTTCTTACGAATATCAGACACGCTTCACTTCCGCGAGCACCTTGAGTCCGTCGATATCCAGTTCCGTGACGTTTTCATCCTCAGCCTTGAGTGAGTCGTCGAGCACAATAGCGTCGGCGAGCACCTGTGAAGCCACATAATCACCGAAGACGTCAAGTGCAGCCTTTACGCTCTCATCGGGAGAGAGACGCACCTTGATACGGTCTGTGATTTCAAAATCAGATGATTTGCGGATATTCTGGATACGATTGACGAGTTCGCGGGCCATACCTTCGTTTTTCAGTTCGGGAGTGACTGTGACATCAAGTGCGACAGTGACATTTCCATCGTTGGCCACGAGCCATCCGGGAATATCCTCCGGAATAATCTCCACATCCTCGACAGTGACAACGGGAGCATCCGGGAGAGCCTCAAATGTAAACTGTCCGTCGCGCTCAAGCGCAGCGATATCCTTCTGTGACATCTCTGTGATGGCCTTACCGAGCAATTTCATTATCTTGCCGTATTTAGGACCAAGTTTCTTGAAGTCGGCTTTCACACGCTTCACGAGTCCGCTCTCTTCATTATCAACCACCTTGATCTCCTTCACATTGACCTCATTGGCAACGAGTTCGGTGATAGCCTCCACAGCCTCTTTCTGCTGCTTGTCCATAACAGGAACGAGAAGCGTCTGCAAAGGCTGACGCACCTTGAGGTTGACCTTGCGGCGCAATGCCAGTACATTGGATGTAATAATCTGCGCGAGTCGCTGACGCTCTTCCAGTTCGGGTGAATAGAGAGAAGCGTCATAAACCGGGAATTTGTCAAGATGCACACTCGTGTACTCCTCCTTCTCACCGTTGGCACCCATAAGGTCGCGCCAGAGACGGTCGCTGAAGAAGGGAGCGAAGGGAGCCATCAGTCGGGCGACGGTGAGAAGACATGTGTAGAGAGTCTGATAAGCAGCAAGTTTGTCAGGCGTCATTTCTCCGGCCCAGTATCTCTTGCGGTTCAGACGCACATACCAGTTGGAGAGATTGTCGAGTACGAAGGTCTCGATTGCGCGAGCAGCCTTGGTAGGCTCATAGTCTTCGAGAGCATCATTTACCTCCTTCACCAAAGAATTGAGAAGGGAGAGTATCCAGCGGTCGATTTCCGGTCGGTCGGCCACCGGTATCTGCTTCTCTTCGCCGGTAAAGCCATCAAGATTGGCATACTGAGAGAAGAATTTGTAGGTGTTGTAGAGAGTGCCGAATAGTTTGCGGCTCACCTCCTGCACGCCCTCCTCATCATATTTGAGGTTGTCCCAGGGTTGGGAATTGGATATCATATACCAGCGCACCGGGTCACTGCCGAAGCGTCCGATATTATTGAAAGGATCGATGGCATTGCCGAGTCGCTTTGACATCTTGGCACCATTCTTATCGAGCACGAGGCCGTTGCTGATTACCGCCTTGTAACTTACCGAGTCGAAAATCATACCCGCAATGGCATGGAGAGTGAAAAACCATCCACGGGTCTGGTCGACGCCCTCGGCGATAAAGTCGGCCGGATAAACACTGCCGGAGTCGAGAGCCTCCTTATTTTCAAAAGGATAGTGGATTTGAGCATACGGCATCGCACCCGAGTCAAACCATACGTCTATGAGGTCGAGTTCTCGGTGCATCGGTGCGCCCGATTCGGATACGAGCACGATATCGTCTACGTAAGGTCGGTGCATGTCCACCTTATCATAATTTTCCTTAGAGTAGTCGCCCGGCACAAAACCTTTATCTTTCAAAGGATTGCTCGGCATCACACCTGCTGCCACACTCTTCTCTATCTCATTATAGAGCGTCTCATAGCTATCGATGATAATCTCCTCGCGACCATCTTCGGTGCGCCATATCGGCAGCGGCGTGCCCCAATAGCGTGAACGGCTGAGGTTCCAGTCCTGAAGATTTTCGAGCCATTTGCCGAAGCGACCCGAGCCGGTGGAAGCCGGTTTCCATTTGATGTCACCGTTGAGTTCTATCAGACGATCGCGTGAGGCAGTGGTACGGATAAACCATGAATCGAGCGGATAGTAGAGCACCGGTTTGTCAGTACGCCAGCAGTGAGGATAGTTGTGCACATGCTTTTCGATGCGGAACACGTCTCCGGCCACCTTCATATCCATACAGAGTTCGATGTTGAGGTCATCGGCTTTGGACGCAGCCTCCTCATCATACTTACCACCCGGATTGAAGCGCGGATCGTATGCATTCTTGACGTAAGCACCGGCATATTTGCTGTAAAGAGCCACGTCAACGCATTTCTTCAGGAATTCCTCGGCACATTCATCTACGGGATAGTACTTACCCTGGAGATCTACCATCGGGCGAGTCTCGCCACGCTTGTTGATGATGAAGAGCGAGGGGATGCCGGCGGCTTTAGCCACCTTGGCATCGTCAGCACCGAATGTAGGAGCGATATGCACTATACCGGTACCATCTTCAGTAGTGACATAATCACCGGGGATAACACGGAAGGCCTCTTCCGACATTTCCACGAAATTATCCTTCTCCACGCGGAAGATTTTGTCCGGATGAGCCTCGGCGGCATTCTTTACATATGCCGGACTATTCTCATCCACCTTTTCGCAAGGCTTTACCCAGGGCATCAACTGAGCGTAATGCATGCCCAGGAGTTGCTCGCCGGTCCATTTACCCACGATTTCGTAAGGTAACACCTTATCACCCTTTGTGTAAGAGTCGAGAGCGGCCTCCGCACCTTCGGGCTTGAAATAGTTTTTCACAAGCACCTCAGCCATCACCACGGTGATTTTCTCACCGTTATACGGATTGTAAGTGCGCAGAGCCACATATTCTATTTTAGGACCTACGCAAAGAGCAGTGTTGGAAGGGAGAGTCCAGGGAGTAGTGGTCCATGCCATGAAGCAGGGGGTGCCCCATCCGGTCATCTCCACCTTCGGGTCGGTAATCCTGAACAAAGCCGTAGCGGTGGTATCTTTCACATCGCGATAACAGCCGGGCTGGTTGAGTTCATGAGTAGAGAGGCCAGTTCCGGCAGCCGGGGAATACGGCTGGATGGTATAGCCTTTGAAGAGATAACCCTTCTTGTAGAGCTGAGCGAGAAGCCACCAGAGAGTCTCGATATACTTGTTGTCGTAAGTGATATAAGGATTATCCAGATCCACCCAGTAGCCCATCTGACGGGTGAGGTCGGTCCATTCCTTGGTATATTTCATTACCTCACGACGACAAGCAGCATTATATTCATCTACGGATATCTTTTTGCCGATATCTTCTTTAGTGATGCCGAGCGTCTTTTCGACGCCGAGTTCTACCGGGAGGCCGTGGGTGTCCCATCCCGCCTTACGCTTCACCTGGTATCCGGACATCGTCTTATATCTACAGAAGATATCCTTGATGGTGCGAGCCATGACGTGGTGGATGCCGGGCATACCGTTTGCCGACGGGGGACCCTCATAGAAAACGAATGAGGGTGCGCCCTCACGTTCAGTCATACTTCTTTCGAAGAGACGGGCTGCCTCCCACGCCTCGAGCACCTCCTTATTGATTTCGGAGAGATTAAGCTGCTTGTTGCGTTCAGTAAATTTCTTCATATATGATATTTATTAATTTTCTGATTATTTAAATTTACCACCCTTTGCTCCCTTTACGCCTTTGGTGCCACCCTTACCGGTGCCGCCTAAAGCGAAGATGTTATGGTCGTATGTAAACGTCTTGCGCTCCATCTCGCGTTTGCGCTTGAATGCGAGTTGCACGAGTCGCTCCATAAGCTCCGCAAAACTGATGCCGGAAGCCTCCCAGAGATAGAATGACAGCGAACCGGGGATAGTATTTATCTCGTTGACATATACACTATTGTCTTTCTCATCAATCATTACGTCGACACGGCTCACTCCATGGCAAGAGAGCACACGGAAGGTCTCCCCTACCATCTCCTGTATTTTCTTAGCCTGCTCGTCGGGGATTTCTGCGGGGATACGCTTGTCGGAAGCCTGCATACCGGCAGTAGTCTTCGAGCCGCCCATATATTTATCTTCGTATGAAAGGATGTCGCCGGTCTTTATGGGCTCTTCGCATACACTGCTGACGTGGTCGTCAGCATCTCCGAGCACCGAGCAGTTGATTTCCTTAAGTCGCTCTATGCAATGCTCCACGATGATACGCTGCGAAAACTTCTCGGCATTATCTATTTTTTCTATCAGAGAGTGACGGTCAGCAGCCTTGCCGATACCGACGCTCGAGCCGAGGTTGGCCGGCTTGACGATTACCGGATAGCCAAGAGTGTTTTCCACCTTTTCGATGATAGCGTCACGCTCTGAGACCCATTGCTTGTCGGTAAACCATACATAGTCTACCACGGGAATACCTTCTGAGCGGAGTATCATCTTCATATTGATTTTATCCATACCGTTGGCGCTTGACATTGTATTGCATCCGGCAAAGGGTATGCCGATGGTCTCAAGCACACCCTCGAAGATGCCATCCTCACCGTTGGTGCCGTGCAAGACGGGGATTGCCACGTGCAGTTGCGCCACAACCGGGTTGGTCTTGCGGAATACGCCTTTGGTCTCAGCACCGTAGAGGTTATAATCGCCGAACTCCGGACGCATGAACACCTCTGTGCATTTGGTTTCCAGGGCTTTCATGTCCCGATAGTTGCGTATATCGAGCAGAGCATCGCCGGTATACCAGCGACCCTGCTTGGTGATATATACGGGCACTACATTGTATTTCTCCTTATCAATAGCATTGATGGCCTGCAGGGCGGAAATTACAGAAATTTCATGCTCTACCGACTTTCCGCCGAAAAAAATGGCTATGTTTGTTTTCATTTTATAACCTTGATAATTATATAGACTACAAAATTAGTAAAATATCTACAGACAAACAAAGTATTAGTAAAATATCTACAGACAAACAGTATTAGTAAAATATCTACAGACAAACAAAGTATCGGTGTTACATTTTGCAGATTAAACGAAATTCACTAAATTTGTGACTCAAACTGACTTTCCCATGAGAGAATTCAGACTGAAAGGTTTAGGCGTGGCTCTTGTCACCCCTTTTAACAGCGATAAGTCAATAGATTACCACTCGCTTGAGCGATTGGTGGATTTCCATATATCCGAAAAATCAGATTATCTGGTGGTGCTGGGCACTACCGGCGAAACTCCGACGCTCACCGAAGAAGAGAAGGCGGAGATAAGCCGACGCGTTCGTGAGCGGGCAGCCGGGCGCATACCTCTCGTATTGGGTTTGGGAGGCAATAACACAATGGAGGTAGTGTCACGCCTCAACACGACCGACCTTTCCGGCTACAGCGCCATTCTATCGGTAGTGCCTTACTACAACAAGCCGTCGCAGGAGGGAATATATCAGCATTATGCCATGATAGCGGAGCATTCGCCTCTGCCCGTAATTCTCTATAATGTGCCCGGAAGAACCGGTGTGAACATGTCGGCAGCCACAACGCTTCGTCTTGCCAATGACTTAGAAAACATCATCGGCGTGAAGGAGGCCAGCGGCGACTTCGTGCAGATTGAGGAGATAATAAAAAACAAGCCGGCTCATTTTGAGGTGATCTCCGGAGATGACGGCATCACATATCCGCTGATGACCTTAGGCGCCACCGGCGTAATCAGCGTCATCGGCAATGCCTTCCCCAAAGAATTCGGCAAGATGGTGCGTCTATGCCTTGACGGCGACTATGCAAGCGCACTTCGCATACATTTTCACTTCACCGAGCTCTTCAAACTGCTATTCGTAGACGGCAATCCGGCGGGTGTAAAATGCACTCTCAATGCGCTCGGCATGATAAAGAATGAATTGCGTCTGCCGCTTGTGCCGACACGTATATCCACTCACGACAAGATTCTGACAATTCTCGAGCGACTGAGAGCCCTTTAGACAATGATAGATAAAGCGACAGCGCAGCACATTAAGGACACAGCGAACATAGTGGAGGTAGTGAGCGATTACGTCCACCTTACGCGTCGTGGCACCAACTATATGGGCCTCTGTCCCTTCCATAATGAACGCACTCCGTCTTTCAGCGTCAACAGCAGGCGAAACTACTGCTACTGCTTCTCTTGCCATAAAGGGGGCTCACCGGTGAATTTCATCATGGAGAAGGAGGGCATCTCCTATCATGACGCTCTTTTGCATCTTGCCAAGAAATACGGCATAAAGGTAGAGGAACGCGAACTTACGGATGAAGAGAAGGAGGCGCGCACTGAGAGAGAATCTCTGATGGTAGCCTCCGAATGGGCGATGCACCGTATGGAGCAAGACCTCCGCGACACTCGGCAGGGACGCGAAGTAGGCCTCTCTTATCTATATGAACGCGGTGTAACCGATGAGGCGGTCAAAGCCTTTCATCTGGGATATGCGCTCGATGTCAGCGATCATCTGACACGACAGATGCTGAGCGCCGGATTTGAACTTGACGTGCTTCGCAAACTCGGTCTCACCGGCGTCAACAGTCAGGGTCATACGTATGATAAATACAGAGGAAGGGTGATATTCCCCATAATGAATCCGGCGGGCAAGGTCGTGGCATTTGGCGGAAGAGACCTGAAGGGTGGCCCGGCAAAATACATAAATTCACCGGAGTCGATACTATACACTAAAAGTCACGAATTATACGGCATCTATCAAGCGAAGTCGGAGATGGTGAGGCAGGATAAATGCTATCTTGTGGAGGGCTATCTCGACGTGATCGGCATGTGGCAGTCGGGCCTGCAGAACACTGTAGCCTCCTCAGGCACAGCGCTCACTGACGGGCAGATCAACATGATACACCGTTTTACGGAAAATATCACACTGATATATGACGGCGACAAGGCTGGAATAAAGGCTGCCATCCGAGGTATGGACATGCTTCTCAACCACCGGATGAAAGTCAAGGTGCTCTTATTGCCGGACGGCCATGACCCCGACTCCTTCTCTCGAGAGAAGACTCCGGAGGAATTTCGCGAATATATCGCCGCTCATGAGACTGACGTTATACGCTTCAAGATGCAGGTGCTGCTCAGTGACATACAGAATGATCCTCAGCAGAGAGTATCGGCCATCAACAGCATTTGCCGTACGATTGCGCACATTCAAGACCCTACAGAGCGTCTGGTGTATGTGGGCGAATGCAGCAGAATGATGGATATACCTCAGGAAGCAGTAATGGCTGCCGTGTCGAGAGCCCGTGAGGAAGTGATGCAACATTTCAAGCGTGAGAGGGAATTGAAAAAACTTGACTCCACGCAAGAGCAGATGGAGCCTGCTCAAAACAGTCCCGCTCCGACCGCCGACGCTACTGACACTACGGTTACTGCGGTAGAGACCAAGAGGGAAAATGACATAATCTCCCGGTCTCTGCGTAAGAAGATGGAGCAGAAGGATACGCCCTTCAAAACGCTTGAAAGAGAACTGATGACCTTATGCGTAAGGTATGGATATCTGCCTTTGGAGAAGGATAAAGATTTGCTGGTAGTGGAATACATCGCCAACGAGCTTGAAATAGATAATGTGACATTCTCGTATTCGCCTTACAATCAGATACTGAATCTAATGTTGGAGAAAGTAAATGATTATCTTGATGATCTGGAACGATATGAAAAGACGGTAACCGACCGTATTGCTGAAGATCGTGAGAAGGGCATCCAAAAGATTGCATCATCCGGGTTTTCAATTGCGGAGATAGAACGCGAGGAAAAAAAGCTTGAGGAAGAACTGGAACAGAAACAGATGGAGGCTCTGCTGGAGTATTCACGCGACTATCCGGGCAATTTCCTGACGAGCGATGATAATGACAGTATCCGTAAAGAGTCAATCGACCTGATAGCCGAAAAGCATACATTATCGAATATATATGCAAAGAAGGCGGAAGGGCGACCGGAAGACAGAGTATTTGAAGATGCTCTCCGAGCCATAACCGTATATAAAAACGAATTGCTTGAAATCAAACTGAAGAATTTGATGGAGGAACTGAATGAGGCTCAGAGAACCGGAGATATGGAGGCTACCGGCCGGTTGCAACTCAAGATATTGAAATATAACAAGGTGCGGGCGGAGGTGGCTAAGCATATCGGCGAAAGGATTATCTCACCGCGACTTAAGGGAGGTAAGAGGTATTAGTGATGAGTGATGAGTGATGAGTGATGAGGATTGGTGACGGCTAAAGCCGCCGCCCCGGTAAGAAAAAAGGAGACATGAGGGATGAGTGATGAGGGGTGATATTAAAATGGTAAAATAGAATTAATATAGATGGATAAGGTACTACAGATAAACGGACTATATAAGTATTACGGTGATAAAGCGGCTCTGCACGACGTGTCGTTTGATGTGGAGCAGGGTTCGATATGCGGCATTCTTGGCCCGAACGGTGCCGGTAAGACCACACTGCTGCGCATCATCAACTCTATCTTGGCAAAGGATGCCGGTGATGTGAGAGTATTGGGCACTCCGGTGTCGCTCAACACATCAAGTCACCTGGGCTATATGCCCGAAGAACGCGGGCTTTATGACAAGATGAAGGTAGAAGACCAAATAATGTATTTCGGTCAACTGAAGGGAGGCGACAAGAAACGCATCCGGGAGGTGATGAATGAATATCTGGAACTCTTCAACATGAGCAGTGAGCGCCATCGTCGCATCAAGGAGCTCTCAAAGGGCAATCAGCAGAAGGTGCAGATTATTTCCACTATAGTGCATGAGCCGGAGCTGGTGATTCTTGATGAACCCTTCAGTGGCTTTGATCCGATAAACGGTCAGTTGCTTCAAAATCTCATCTCCCGTCTGCATGACAAAGGCACAACGTTGCTTCTCTCCTCTCACAATATGCCTGCTATTGAGGAGATGTGTTCAGACATTGCATTGATCAATCAGGGCAACCTTCTTGTGAAAGACTCCATCGTCAATATAAAAGAGAATAATAAAGACGAGTCGGTCTTGCTGACCACCCGCGAGCCTCTCTCCCTTGACTTGCTTAAAGACAGCGGAGCAATCGAATCCATTGAGGAAACAAAGACGGCCGGCTGGCGTAAAGGCGTGTCTTACAGAATCCATAAAGCGGCAGACAAGACTAATCAGGATATTCTTGACGCCGTGGCCATACAGGGCGATATAGTACACTTTGAGGAGGCTCTCCCCTCTCTCAATGATATATTCATAAAGTATACCACAACAAATAAATAAGTATACCACCGCATAAATAAGTATACCACCGCATAAATAAGTATACC
>CAYVZJ010000002.1:0-52307 GCA_964456155.1 uncultured Sangeribacter sp. | reverse complement strand
ATAAATAAGTATACCACCGCATAAATAAGTATACCACCGCATAAATAAGTATACCTCACAAAAATAAGAGCAGTATGTCACAGTTAGGATTAATCATAAAAAACGAATATAAGACCGACATAACGGCCAAATCCTTTTGGGTGGCCACATTTATAGTGCCTTTGATATTTGTAGCGTTTTCTATCTTCGGCGGATACATGATGTCGGAGTCGGAAACGGCTATGACACTGCAGGAGTCACTCATAGGAGGCCCTGACAATACAGACATCACCGGTCTTCAGATTGTCGGTATGCTCTTGGGAATGTTTCTGACGCTCTTTATCATGATGTACGGTTCGCAAATCTTCAATAAAGTGAAGGCGGAGAAGACCAACCGTATCGTGGAAATCCTGGCCACGTGTGTGCCCGGAAGAACCATGATGATGGCCAAGATTATCAGCGTAGGTCTTATCGGAATGACTCAGTTGGCTCTCTGGGGCTTGATGATAGGTGTCATCCTTGCTGGAGTGTTTATAATCTTTCCGATAGATTTTCCCTGGGAACAGATATTGGCTACCAAGTATATCATGGCTGTGATATGGAGCATCATATACTTTATGGGAGGCTATCTCTTCTATGGTGCGCTCTTTGCCGCTGTGGGAGCCATGACAGATAAGAATAATGAGAATCAGGAATATGTGGCAGTATTGACATTGCTTCTTTTAGCCTCATTCTATATCGCTCAATACGCCGTAGATCATGGCTCGGCATCATTTGTGTTGGCTTGCTGTTACATCCCCTTTACATCACCTACGATAGGCGCCGTGAATGCGATTACACAGACGGTAAGCATTTGGGAGTCAATACTTAGTGTCGTTACTCTCTATCTTTTTGCCTGGGGAGCAGTGGCATTAAGCGGCAAGATTTACACAAGTTCCATACTTCTGAAAGGCAAGAAACTCTCCCCCAAAGATATCATCACCTTCTTCAAATCAAAATAACTCTTTGACTCTGTACCCCATAGTTCACATTTTTTTGGGGAATGAAGGCAGATATTTCTTATGAAAAGGGGGCTTATAATGACCGGATGGTTTGGAGGAATTCGGCGTCGGGCATGTCGAAGGGGAGCCAATGCAGGTGAAAGCCTCGGCGCTCCATGCCCCGAAGCCAGGTCATCTGTCGCTTGGCAAACTGATGAATGGCAATTTCGAGCGTGGCAAACATCTCTTCATACGTCAGCTCGCCGATGAGATATTGTGTGACAAATTTATATTCCAAGCCGTAGTAGATCAGATTGTCGGCCGGAATGCCGCTATCCAGAAGCCCTTTGATTTCGTCGACCATTCCATCCTCGAGTCGAGCCTTAAGACGCGCGGAAATTCGCTCTCTGCGCGTCTCGCGAGGAATATCCAGAGCGATTACAAGAGCATTTAGCGGCTTGGCGCTCTTTTTGTCGGCCTCGACAGCGGCTTCAGGATGTTGTCTGTAATATGTTTGTATCTCAATAGCACGAATGGCCCGCTGCACGGTATCCACATCCGTCGAATTATGCAACGTCTTCATGCCGGAGAGAATGTCAGTGAGCTCGTCAAGACTTTTGCCTTGCAATGAATCCCTGAGTTCAGGATTTTCAGGCACGTCAGGGAGTCGCACACCGCTCAAGACGGTTTCCACATAAAGTCCGCTACCGCCGCAAATCACCGGTATGACACCACGCGACTTCATATTATCAAACACACGGCTGAAGTCACGCACATACTGATAGAGGTCGTATCTGGAGCCGGCGGGAGCAATGTCAATAAGATGAAAAGGGACTTCTCCATATTCTTCAAGGTCTTTGCCGGTGCCGATATCCATGCCGGTGTATACCTGACGGGAGTCACCGCTGATTATCTCGCTATCTAACGCACGAGCAAGCGCCACTGCTTTTGATGTTTTGCCCGATGCAGTGGGTCCCATGATGGCTATAGCCTCGTAGCCGGATGGATTCATAAAGAAATGGGGTCTAATTCAGCGAGGTGTCGGATATGCCGCTGCGCTTGGTGCGATTGCGCCACCATCGTCTGAGTGTATAGAAGCGGTTGTCTGAATTGAAGAGAGATATCTTAATCCACCTGTCTTCCTGAAAATCAAGGTTAGACTCTCTGACGTCATTTAAAGTAAATGAGGGGCGATAACTCTTGATACGACTCTTGCGATAACCTTTATCATCAAAAATCTTCTCGGTGAGCATAATGGTAGCAAGACGGGTAAGGTCAGCCACACAGAGAGGCGACATCTTTCCCGGAGTGCGCGAATAAATCTGCTTGACGGCGCTGAAATCCACCCATTGCCCATCCACCGGGAAGTCATATTGCTCCGGCTCTCCATCCAGGAAGTAGAAGTAACGCAGTATGGAACTATTCTTCAAGTCGGCAGACTTTCTTCCGAAGAAGAAGCGCAATTCGCCATCGGGGGCGCCGGTCATACGTTCTACAATCTTTCTGACTTCGGTGACGGGAATACCATTGACGGCGCGCTTGGTGACAAATGGAGTCTCGAGCACTTCACGGTAGTTTTCGCCGGGCACGACAGAACGAGGATCCATAAAGACCTTATTGCCACATATCACGTAGTAACGAAGATAAGTCTTGGCCGACATATTGCGTATATCATCCTGCGAAATAATCTCATCAGCCTCTTTAAGATCAAGATAAAGATTATAATATCTGTAGATGAAATATATTTCATCCATGATGAAGACGATTACGGTGAGCCATATGAATACGTACCAGTCGCGCGCGGTGATGCTCATGGGGAGATACACCAAAAGATAGTAAGTCCATACGGCACAAGAGAGAAAGCAGAATATGAACATAAGGTTGCGCAACTGGAAATAAGACTCGTAGCGGAAAATCTTACCGGCTTTTCCTCGCTCATAAAGGCCTCCGCTCACCAGCTTGCAGTCACGACACACCTTAAGGTTGCGCCTGTTCAAGTATATCAATAATATAGTGAGGAAGCACGTCGGATGCAGTATCAGCGATGGGAGATACGGGTCGGTCATGGAGACCAATTCCTTCGGCAGACGGACAATATTCAGCATCGGGAGGAAATTGAGCAAGATAGCCACCACCGTATAGTTGGTGACACACCAAAAGAGCGCGTAGAGGGTGATATTACAATTCTCCTTATCGCTGATACGCGAATTGTATATCATCAGATACAATGTCACGGCGCATAATGTAGACAAAATCGGCGCAGCATAGAAAGGCAGGATTCGTGAGAGCACCATCATTATGATCAGAGCCAAGAGCCCCGATGAAAGTTGCTTCCAGAATGAATACAACTGCAGACTATTTACCTTACCTAAATCTTTCACAGTACCAACCCTATCAATTAAGACATTATAAGATTATCCACAAAATTAAAGATAAATTTTCAATTTACGAAATAACAAATGTTAAAAATGCAAGATAACAACAGATTTAATTGCCGGGAGTCTGCAGTTGCGAGTCAAGATATTCCCGGATTTTGCGGAAGAGTTGCACACGGGCATTGCACATGCCGAGGCTATGCTCAAAGCCGGCAAGCGCCATCATATCGAAGGTCTTTCCCTCATAACCGAGTTTGGAGGTATACTTGAGCGTATTATAGAAATGGACGTTGTCATCGCTCGTACCGGACATAATAAGCAGCCGCTTATTCATTGTCTTTGTGTGAGTTAATGCGGAGGCTTGCTGATATCCGGCTTCGTTTTGCTGTGGAGTCTGCATGTAGCGTTCGGTATAGATTGAGTCGTAGAAACGCCAATCGGTGACCGGAGCCATCGAGACACCGCATTTGAACGGGCATGATGGGTCAGAGAGTTCCATAAGAGTCATATATCCCCCGTAGCTCCAGCCGAAGCAAGCAGTGCGCTCACTGTCAACGAAAGGCAACCAAGCGAAATATCTGGCACCGACGAGCTGATCTTCCGTCTCGAGCTGTCCGAGACGCTTGTAGACGCTGTGAGCCCACTGACGCGAACGGCCACCCGTGCCCCGGCCATCCACTGCAGCCACTATATACCCTTGCGCGGCAATATAGAAGATGCCCTCCATGCGCCAACGATTGAGCACCTGCTGACTGTCAGGACCGTTATACTGATACATCATCAGCGGATATTTCTTATTCTCGTCAAAGTCCGGAGGGAGAATAAGAAACGCATCCATATCCTCGCCTACGGCATTTTTCACCTTAAGGAATTGCATTTTGGGTGCGTCGGCATATGTGGCGGCATACTTCGCATTAATCTGCACATCGAGCGGTTTCTTGCCGAAAGCGTTGCAAATAGTGTATTGCGTGGGCACAGTAGCGCTTGACCAACTGCGGAGGTAATAGTCGAAATTAGCAGAAAATGACGCATTCTCAGTACCCTCCTGATTGTTGAGAATCTTCATGGTGCCCTTTCCGTCAACGGAACATACATTTCTATTGATGGCGCCCAGGACGGTGGTCTGTATGAAATGCAACTTTCTGACCTTATCGTAACCGTAATATTGGGTCACATTGAATTCCCCGGAGGTGATGGCTCTGACTTTGACACCCTCGTAGGTGTATTCGTAGAGATGCTTCCAGCCGGTCTCGTCACTGCCGATAATGAAGGTGTCCTTGCCATATCTTACCATCTGATAGCAGTCGGGAGCAAGCCATGCATTGCTTGTGAAGGTCAGAAGGCATTGTCCGACGGTGGAAGCGTCATTTACCTTATATAGTTGCAGACGGTTTTGATCGCGGTTGAGTATCATCACCATGAGGTTGTGACTGTCGGCTGCATATTCAAGAGAGGGTACATAGTCGGTCTCACTAATAGGGAGGTCCATCTTCTTTATCTTGCGGTCAGAGACATTATAAGCGTGAACACTGACGATAGAATTTGGGAATCCGGCCAGCGGATACTTGTAAGTATATGCTTGAGGATAGAGATCGTTTTCAGGCTCATCGTCGCAATATGACTTATAGATATCAAAGGTATATGCCGGCACATCTGTTTCATCAAAGCGTACGAAGGCCAGCACACTGTCGTCTGCGCTCCAGCGCATTGTATTGAGCACGCCAAATTCCTCTTCATATCCCCAGTCGGGCGTACCATAGATGATTTTGTTTTTCTCTCCATCCTTAGTTACGGCAATATCAGTATTATAATCAAGGTTGGATATATATATATTGTTGTCACGCTGATAAGCCACCATTCTGCCGTCATGAGAGAGGATTGCGCCACGCTGCGGTCCTCCTTCTGACACCTTCTTCAATGTGGCTCGTTTTACGTCATATACGTAATATTCAGCATAAAAAGAATGGCGGTAGATTTTCTCTTTATCTGTCCAAAGCAATATCTTGGAATTATCCTCAGAGAGTTCGTAACCGTCGAAGGAGTCGATCTTGACGCTGCCTTTAACGCTTTTTACATCGAAGAGTGTCGATGTGCGGGAGCCTGTCTTGTAACTGTAGACCTCGATGGCTTGGCCGTCATCGGAGATACAGGCGTAACTTGCACCGTCGGCAAGAGGCCGCATTTCCTTGACTTCTTCGGGCATACAGATGGCCGGATCGCAATATTGCTCTATGGTGAGTGGGAAAGCAGTCTGTGCGCCGGCTAATACTCCGGCAGTGAGCATGAGGTTTTTTATCAAATTTTTCATGGAATTGTCAGGTATTGCTTAGATTAAAAGGGAATTCGTTATATTGAAAAAAGGTGAAAGGCGCGTGAACACCATTATGAGTTCACGCGCCTTTATATAATGGACATTAATAATTTCTGGCGAAGATGACGCGCTGCCTGGAGGGTTTGCCGGTCACCATGCAGACGCCGGGAGTGGTATCGCCATCAAGCGGGATGCATCGCAAAGTGGCTTTTGTATCCTCTTTGATCTTCTCTTCTGTCTCTGTGGTGCCGTCCCAATGGGCGAGTATAAAACCACCCTTTTCGATTTTCTCCTTGAATTCGTCGTAAGTATCGACGGTATAAGTCATCTCTTCACGACGTTTTGTAGCCTTGTCGAGGAGGTTGCGCTGTATATCCTCGAGAAGCGTGGCGATATGAGCGGCGATGCCTTCGAATGCCACAGACTCTTTGGTGAGCGTATCGCGGCGCATAATCTCGACAGTACCCTCTTCAAGGTCGCGCGCACCGATGGCGAGACGCACGGGAACACCCTTCACCTCATAATCGGCGAATTTAAATCCGGGACGCTTATTGTCAGCATCATCATATTTGACGCTGATGCCCATACGCTTCAATTCGTCAACGAGCGGTAATACGCGCTCGGAGATGGCATCCAGTCCGGCCTTATCTTTGTAGATAGGCACGATTACCACCTGTATAGGAGCGAGATGAGGAGGAAGCACGAGACCGTTGTCGTCGGAGTGAGTCATGATGAGGGCTCCCATCAGACGCGTGGAGACACCCCAGGAGTTGGCCCATACATACTCGGGCTTATTCTCCTTATTGACGAATGTGACGTCAAATGCCTTGGCGAAATTCTGTCCGAGGTTGTGAGAGGTGCCGCTCTGCAGCGCCTTTCCGTCTTGCATCATTGCCTCGATGGTATATGTATTGAGAGCGCCGGCAAAGCGTTCGTTGGCCGACTTCACACCAATGATGACGGGCATAGCCATATATTTCTCGCAGAATTCTGCATATATGTTAATCATCTGAACGGTGCGCGCTTCCGACTCTTCAGCAGTAGCATGAGCGCAGTGGCCTTCCTGCCAGAGGAATTCGGCAGTGCGGAGGAACATGCGCGTTCGCATCTCCCAGCGCATCACGTTGGCCCACTGATTGCAAAGCACGGGCAGGTCGCGCCATGAGTGTATCCAGTTTTTGTAAGTGCCCCAGATAATAGTCTCGGAAGTGGGGCGTATGATCAATTCCTCTTCAAGCCTTGCGGCAGGGTCGACGATGACGCCGTTGCCGTCAGGATCGTTTTTGAGTCGATAATGAGTTACTACGGCACACTCTTTGGCGAAGCCTTCCACGTGTTCAGCTTCGCGGCAAAGGAAAGACTTTGGAATGAGTAGAGGGAAATAAGCATTCTGCACACCGGTCTCTTTAAACATACGGTCGAGAGTCTGCTGCATCTTTTCCCAGATAGCGTATCCGTAGGGCTTGATTACCATACAACCGCGCACGGCAGACTGCTCGGCGAGGTCGGCTTTGACTACCAATTCATTATACCATTGAGAGTAATTGTCGGCTCTCTTGGTAAAATTCTTTAATTCTTTTGCCATATATCTTTATTATCTAATTCTATTGATTGAAGCAAGCGTGCGATGATCGGCACGAATGCGATTATAAGCCATTATTACAGCGATGAGAGAGATGAAGGGTGCGCAGATCATAGAAGACCAACTCACCTGACCGCCGTCTACCACAGTGTATGCCAATGAGGCGCATATGATGCAGACGCAGGCCAAGAGCAGGCACTCAATAAGGCAGAGACTGCGCTGGAGTTTGAATTTCTTGAAGCTGAAGATCGCTATCAGAGGGAGGATGGCTGTCAGCAAGGACACTGCGAAGAAATACCATGTAGAGATACCCTCAGGCTTCATTCCGGCCGGATATTCGCCCTCCACGGATAGCCCGAGAGCGGTAAAATTAAAAGTGTAGTCTGTGGTCTGAATTTGTCCTAAGGACATGAATGAAAACAATGCCATCAGGATGACGGCTATCAAAAGCAATACGGATTGCCAGCGCTGTATTTGCATCTGCTTTAAATTTTTAAATTCTGTAATATTTTTTAAATTCTATAATATTAAGAATATAAGAGAATTATACATATCGTCCGGGCAGAATGCCGGCAATTCCCTCATTTCAATAACAAAGTTAGTCATTAATAACATAATAACCAAATGTAGGCTCAAAATTCTCTACACAGATAGAAGCAGATAATGAGCACTACGAGAAAGTGACGTCGGAACAGGGTCATTTTGGCTTGAAATTTGTTACATATATGGTAAAGACTGAGAATAATTATGCAAACTTCCAATAAAGAGCTTAGACAATTTATGATGCGCGTCATCTCGGCGCTCAATCATTTTGAGATTACAACCGCTATTTCCCTTATACGACAATATCTTACGGATTATCCCAACGCTTCGCTCAGCGACAGTCTGGAGCGTGCAGACAAGACTTATCGCTTTATGCTCCATTATATGATGGAGGGTCAGGAAGACCCTGATCGGCAACGTCTGTATTCTGACCTTCGCGAAGATCTGTATGGCATTGTGAGGGGTATCGAATATCAAGAAAATCTTAAGGATAGCGCCGAACTATATTATTCCACAGCACGATACGCCCGACATTCCGGACGCAACACGGAGGAACTTTTCAAGACATACCGAGACATCCGCGATGCCCTTATTCTCCAACCCGAAGGAGATGACCGTCTCAGTCTGATAAAACGCAGGGACTCTCTTTTAAGTGACATCTTTGACAATATATGGACACTTCCCCCCTCTTCGGATAATGAAATTAAACAACTCACTCAGTTGGCTCGCGACGAAAAGGGAGACGAGATGCTGATTGCGGTCATTACGGCAGCCTTGACTTTGGGAGCGCTTAAAATATTCGACCGTCGCAAACTGCTTGCTCTGATAGACCTGGATGAGGCTGTCGGTGAGCGCATGAGCGCAAGGACGCTTGCAGGCATCCTTCTGATCCTGTATCGCCACGCCAACCGTCTTAAGGATGACTACACGCTGAAGATACGTTTTGAGACCTGGACAGACAACCTTCTCAACTATCGCCGACTGAGGGAAATGATAATGGTGATGATACGCACGGCCGGTTCGCTGCAACTTACCGACAAGATACAGCAAGAGATTATGCCTGACCTGATGAAGGCCGGTCCGGAACTGATGGAAAAGTTGAAAAAGAACGATGGTGAGGTGAGTCTGACCGAATTTGAGGAGAACCCCGAATGGGAGGAGTTGATTAATAAGTCAGGCCTGAAAGATAAGCTTGGCAGACTTGAGCGTCTGCAACGCGACGGGGCCGACCTGATGCTTATGGGGATCGGGAGAATGAAGCAGATGCCTTTCTTCAATAAGATAGCCAATTGGTTTTTACCTTTCACTCAAGAGCATGCCGAGATAATAGGGACGCTTAGCGATGATGAACGCCGCTTTGTAGATACCATCGAGGGTCTGAATATGCTTTGTGACTCAGACAAATACACCTTTGCCTTGATGCTCAAACAGATACCGGAGGCTCAACGTCGTCAGATGTCAGACGGTCTGCGTGCTCAGATGGAGCAGCATAAGGAGGAATATAAGGAGGTATTGCTTAAGAGCAGTTCTCCGGATTTTGATGCCGAAGCTCTCTCGTATATCAGGTCGATTTACCGCTTTTTCAATTTCTTCCGTCTGAAGCGGGAATTTCCTTCTCCTCTTGGTTTTCCGTTCAGTTTTGACACAATTCCCTTCCTCGACTCACTGCTTGACGAACGGGAGATAGTGGAAATGGTGGCTGAATTTTATTTCCGCAACAAGCATTATTCCGAGTCTTTGCCTCTTTTCAAGATTATTGCTGCGGAGGCAAACGAGGGTGCTCTGTATGAGAAGATAGGTTATTGCTATCTTCAGGATGGCAAACCCAAGGAGGCTCTCTCCTACTTTGAGAAGGCAGAACTTTTGAATCTTGAGAGCAAATGGTTGCGGCGCAATATAGCGCGTGCAGCGGAAATGAGCGGCGACTTCGAAAAGGCAGCCGAGGGATATTCGCGCTTACTGGAAGATGACGCTGACAATGTGACATTACTTCTCTCTTACGCCAAATGTCTTACCCATGCCGGAATGTATGCTGACGCCCTAAAGACGCTGTATAAGATAGACTATCTGAGTCCGGGCATGGATCAGCCGGCTTATCTGACGGTAATATGCCGCTTACATTTAGGTCAGTTTGACCAGGCAGCCCAGGCACTTGATTCAATGATAGCCTCCGGTGTATTATCGGAAAAGCCTGTATCTGCCGACCTGCTTATTCTCTCCGGCCATGCCAAGATGGCGCTTGGCCGAATCAAAGAAGGAATAGGGCGGTATGCTCAGGCCATGAAGGCGGAAGGCTCCGATGTGGGCACTACCGGCCAACTTAGAGAACGACTGGAAAAGGATTGGGAAGGGTATCCGGTATCAAATCTTGACCCGGCATTGATACCATTGGTGGTAGATGCCGCAGCGCTGGGCAATTTATAATAGGTTAGAGTTATGAGTTATGAGTTGAAGTTTAGGGGGTAGGGGTTGGAGTTTAGGAGTCAGGGATGGGCTCCTGTCTTAGGAGAGGAGTTCGGACTCTATGCCTGCTATCAGTTGGGCGAAATCAGCAGTGACGGATAGACGGTCTTTGACAGCATCGATGCCATGCAATACAGTTGTGTGGCGTCGATTCAGTTTGTTGCCGATAGCGGTAGTGGAAAGTCCGGCATGCTTTTTACACAGATACATTATGACCTGTCGTGCATCCGCTATATCTCTGACTCTGCTCTTTGAGAAGATGACGTCGGGATTGATATTATAATAATCTGCCGTAGCCTCCACTATCATATCGAAATTGACGGGCTTCCGGTCGGTGACCTTCACCGTATTACGCAGCACTTCCTGCGCCAACTGCAGAGTGATCGGCACATTGAGCGAAATACTTCTGGTGAGGATACCCATGACTATGCCCTCTATCTCACGCACAGAATTAACCGCGTTGCAGGCGATATAATCGATGACGTTTTCGGGCAATTCAAGGCCGTTCTTATTAGCCTTGTATTTCAGAATAGCCTTGCGCAGAGAGGCGTCCGGTCGCGGCAATTTCTCAGTGAGTCCCCATTTAAAGCGGTCAATAAGTCGGTCGGAAATACCGTCGAGTTCCATCGGAGGACGGTCACACACGAAGACGAGTTGCTTACCGCTCTGATGCAGATGATTAAATATGGGGAAGAGCACTTCCGAGGTCTTCACCTTGTTGGATATCTCCTGAAGGTCGTCTATTATCAAGAGGTCCATCATTGTAAACCAATTGATAAAATCCGGCACTTTTTTTGTGATGATGGCTTCAGCGTAAAGATGCTGGAACTGTCGGGCGGTGGTATAATACACCTTGGCACCGGCGTTATTCTCTCTTACCCGGATACCTATGGCCTGGACAAGATGAGTTTTACCTACACCGACATCACCATACAGGAAGAAGGGATTGAAATCTGAATTGCGGGGATTGGTGGATATTGCTTGCGCGATAGTATTGGCAAGGCGATTGGAGTCGCCTACACAATAGTTTTCGAAATTAAGAGCCGGATTGAGCTGCGAGTCGAAAGAGGGCATCTGAGACTGCGCGACCGGTTGGGCCGGAGCAGTCTTAACAGAAGCCATGTCGAGTCGGCTGCCCACTACCTTGCTTTTGCCGGAATGGGGCAAAGTGACCTCACCGCTGGGAGAGTCGATCATGCGCACGCGATAGTTGAGACGGACATCGTCGCCAAACTCCTTACGCATTGCCGAAGAGAGGACATTGTAGAATACGTCTTCGTATTGCTCGAAATAGTAGTGGGTGGGCACTTCAATAGTCAGGGTATTGTCTGCGAATGACAAAGCACGGGTCTTGCTAAACCAGATATTGTATCTGTTTTCACCAATATTGTCGCGGATAAAATCCTGACACTTAGACCATTTTGCTTCAAAATCGTTGCTCATCGCGGCTTACTGACTATTATGCACTATATAAAAGATGACACGGAGGTTCAAAACAGCGGAATCCCCGTGCGCGAGATTCCGCTCTACAAAATAAACTATAAAAAAGGAGAAAAAAAATAGCAAAATCATTTGTTTTTCTCCTTTTTTGTATAACTATCTTACTTTAAGTAAAATAAAATTTTAGATTCCTAAATAATTTTTTCTTAACAAATGAGTCTATTTCTTTTTAAGAACTGCAAGTATAGGATTGAATCTTTTTTACTGTCGTATTCTACAACTGTAACTTCGTTAGAAGAAGGTTTCCAAACGGCAGATGCATCTCCTCCTACTATTCTGATTTTTGCTTTCAACCTGAGGTTAATTATGTCAGAAGATTTTGATGTAATTACAAATATAGACTCCGTCTTGTCACCTTCAAATGAACGTGTAAGGGTCAATATTGAGTCATTTTCAACTTCGTAAGTAAAAATCTTTTTTTCAAACACTTCACTATCAGGCTTTCTACCATCAACAGTTCCATCAGAATTAAATGTCAAATCACCAAAAAGTATTTTTTGAGGATGAGTAAATTCACACTCATATTCTCCGAGAATTGGAGAATCAACTGTTTTGCTTTTAGAGCAAGCTGTCATCAACAAAACAAGGATTGTGATTAAAGTAATAGAATTTTTCATTTGATTGATGTTTTAGTTATTTATCTCGATTTGTTTATAAACATACTGATCACTCATATCATACATTAAAACTTGTTCAATTATTAAATACCTAAGATGTGCAAAGGTAAATAATTTTACTGAAAATTATAGGTTTCTTTTTGCGATGATTGTTCTACTTTCAGAATATTTGATTAATTTTGCAAAATAGAAACCGTGGTTTCCGAAACGATAGTTTCTATTATAGACAAATTACTTATGAAATTTTATGATAGAACCGAAGAGATAAAGACTCTTCATAAAATACGGGAGAACGCCAAAGAGAATGCTCAGTTCACAGTTGTTACCGGACGACGCCGAATTGGTAAAACATCACTTGTACTTAAAGCATACGAGGATATTCCTGTGGTGTATTTCTTTGTAGGTCGCAAAGCCGAAAATCTATTATGTGAGGAATTCCGACAAGAGGTAGAGACAAAACTTGGTATTAAGTTGGGTGGCACGCCAGCAGACTTTGCTGAAATTTTCGATTTCCTTATTAATCTCTCAAAGGAACAGAGCTTCACATTATTTATTGATGAGTTCCAGAATTTTTCAAGAGTTAACCCATCTGTTTTCAGCGACATACAAAAAATTTGGGATTTAAACCATACTACATCAAAAATTAACCTTATAGTCTGTGGTTCCGTATATTCTATGATGACCAAGATTTTCAGGGATAAAAAAGAGCCACTTTATAACCGACAAAACCGATTTATGCAAATAAAGGCATTTCAGCCTTCAGTGTTGAAAGAGATTTTACGAGATCATGCTTCTGCATACACAAACGATGATTTGCTCGCCCTATATTCATTTACCGGAGGCGTCGCCAAGTATGTGCAACTCCTAATGGAAGACCATGCTTACTCCGTTGACTCTATGATTGATAGCATTATAAGTGCTGATTCAATCTTTATAAACGAAGGTAGAGCTATTCTTATTGAAGAGTTTGGTAAGGAATACGATACATACTTTTCAATTCTTTCGGCAATAGCATCCGGTCATACTCGAAGGGGTGAGATTGAAGTTTTGATAGGAAAAGAGATAGGTGGTTACTTGACACGACTTGATGAGGACTATGGAATAATAAAAAAGGAGACACCTCTGGAATCCAAACCACAGACTAAGAATGCAGTGTATACGATTCAAGATAACTTCTTCACATTCTGGTTTCGGTTTATTTTCAAATACGGACACATATTGGAAATTGGAGCATACGAGCAGATGCGAACATTGATTAAACGCGACTATGCAACATTCTCGGGAAAGATGCTCGAACGCTATTTCTATGCAAAGGCAGCAGAGACAGGTAAATACACTATCTTAGGAAGATGGTGGAATCGAAAAGGTGAAAATGAAATCGACCTGATTGCAGCTAACGAAATTGAAAAGACAGCTGAATTTTATGAAATAAAACGTCAAAGAAGAAACATTAATATAAATACTCTTGATAAAAAAGTCATTACTATGCTTACACAAGTAGCAGCATTAAAGGGATTTGAAACTACTATTCGGGGACTTGACTTAGAAAATATGTAGTTAGATCCCATTTCTCGAATATGGGGTTTTATACTCCTTTCAACAAAAATGATAACGCAGGGGTCTTAAACTTTACAGGAGTTTGATGGAGATGTAGCGTTTGGGATTGCGCTTGATGTCTACTATCAGCGAGTCTACGTCGGTGGCTACGCGATTGAGTTGATCGTACAAAGCCGGGTCGTTGGTGAGTTTGCCGAGTGTAGAATTCTGATTATTGAGTTGAGCGGAAAATTGCTCGAGATTAGACGTAATTCGCTGCAGGTTGTCAACGGTTGGCTGCAAAGGCAACGTTTTCAAATCCCTTGACAGGATAGCGAGATTAGCGGTAATAGTGTCAAGATTTACGACGGCTGTGCGTGCGCCGGACATTATACCGGGCAACTGGCCGTTGACTTGCGCATTGAGTCCGTTGGTGGTGAGCAAGAGATTATTGCTTATACCATCGAGACGCTGAATAGACTGTTGCAGAGCCGGATCGGCTACGAGCACATTAAGGTGATACATCAGCGAGTCTACTTTCGGAAGGATGTTGCCGATGGCCGGCATCAGTTCATTCTGAAGGGATGCCATAAGATCGGAGGCAGGTTTAGGCTCGATGTTTGACCCTATGGGAAGCATAGTCTTACTGTTACCCAATATCAGGTTTACGTATGCACCGCTCAGGAGCGTAGATACAAGTTCGGCCTGAGTGCCTTCCGGCAACTTAAGATCTTTATTAAGAGCAAGAGTGACCTTCACCTTTTCGGGATGGGCATAATCTATTGCCACGTCGCGCACCTGACCTACCTTGAAGCCATTGATGGTGACCGGCGCCGACTTCTCAAGACCGGCCACATCTTTGTATTCTATATGATAAAAATTGGCCGGCTGAAAGAGATTTATACCTTTCAAGTAATCTATTCCGAAGAAAAGAATGACTATAGCGACGATGACTGAAAGTCCGATGACAAACTCTTTATTAATTTTCTTGCTCATATCTTAAGAGAATTTATTCTATACATTAGTAACATTATACGTCATCAATTGGATGACCTTGTTTTGGCTATGATAAAGGCATCAGGTATTTTCTCGCGCACTTTCTTTAACAGTGGCTCGATTTCTTCCCTTGTTTTGCCTTCACCGTATGTGTATTTATAAAGATTGTTTTCACGAAAAGAGTATATGGGCGACAGACCGCAGAAGCCTTGATAACTACCGCTCAACTGCTCGTTGCTGGCTAATATCTGAATGGTATAGACAGTAGTCATCTTGTGCTTGGTCTTCACACCCGACTTTGGAGTTTTCTTATTTTTTGTCTCCTTTTTACCTTTCTTTTTGGCGGCCGACTTCTCGTCCTCCGCTTTTTGCGCCTTCGCAGTCACCTCAGCATCGTCGATGTCTGCACGAGCGAGGGTGGCATCAGTCTCGGATATCAGTTTGATTTCACCGGACTGGAAGTTGCGGGCAGCAGAGGCTACTGCCGATTGCTGAGAGCGACGTCGGCGAGCGCTTGTCTTGGTAGAAGATGATGCGGCCGAGCGACTGTGTGACACGTCTTTTCTATCACGTCGAGCACTGCCGGCATCTGCTGTCGCAGTCTCATCAAAAGAGATGGAAGAGCCGGAGGCCGAGGAGATAAGACCCGCTTCGCGAGAGTCGGACATTATCTGCTCGATAGAGCGATCATTGCGCACAGGACGCGCTGCTGCTGAAGAACCGCGACGTGAGGCGCCATATTTCTCTTCATAATTTTTTATAGCTTTGAAGATAGCTTCCGCCATCTTGTCTACACCGCTGTTTGACTTCATGAATTTGGCAGACTCCGGATTGCAGATAAAGTCAAGTTCTATTAAGACGGAGGGCATGGAGGTGGCCCAAAGCACCCAAAATCCGGCCTGATGCACTCCCCTGTCCCGACGGCCGGCAATGTCTACCATATTTTGTTGCACCTCATTGGCAAACTTTATACTTTGAGCAAGATTTTTCTTCTGAGCCATCTCGAAGATGATGTATGACTCATCTTTAGAGGGGTCGAAGCCGGAATATTTCTGCTTGTAGTCGCCCTCCATCTCGATAACGGAGTTTTCGCGGCGAGCCACGTTCATATTATTGTCGTCTTTATGCAATCCCAAGGCATACACCGAAGCACCGGCTACTGTCGACCGGTTTTTATTGCTTTTATCCACCGAATTGGTATGGATAGAGACAAACAGGTCGGCCTTATTTTTATTGGCGATATCTGCGCGCCCCTGAAGAGTGACAAAGACATCGTTGTCGCGGGTATAGACTACCCGCGTGTTTTTCATCTTTTTGGAGATGAGTTCACCAACCTTTTTTGCAACCGCCAGATTGATATCCTTCTCATTGACGTTATTCTCAGAAGCACCGTAATCCTTACCGCCATGCCCGGCATCAAGCACCACGACAAATTCGCCCTTATCAGTCTCTTTTGAAAATGCTCTGAAAGGGAAGAGCATAAGAACAGCGGCCAACAAAAGAAGTAATCTTCTGTACGGCAAGTTGTTATATCTATATATTGAGTTCAGTGGAAACATTATTCAATCGCCCGCATACTACAGGCTCAATACAAAGTTACTAATATTTTTCAATCTAAGACCCTTCATAAGTAAAATTAAGTGAATTTTTTATAATTTTGCCGTTATGAAGAAGCATGATACTAAAGCGGGAATAGTCCGGGAAGAGGATACAGAATGGATAGACTCTAATCAAGACTTGAAGCGAATGCTGGAGTTTGTCTCAGCCAATGCTGACTCGGATGTTAATGCGCTATATCTCAAGTTGGCTAAAATACCGGAGACTGACCGCCGCCTGCTTCATCATGCTATAGACCAAATTTTGGCGAGAAAAAAATATCATCGCAAATTTTCGGAATTTCTTACAGAGAAGACCTTTATCTTTCCGTCAGTCTTAGCAGCCGAACAAGCGACGCATCAGGATGTAGCAAAATATCATACAATTCTGTTCGGCAAAGGTAGCCGCATACTTGACATGACGGCCGGGCTTGGTGTTGATGCGCTGACCGCAGCACGCTACAATATAGTGATTGCCTGCGAACTCGATCCTACCAAGGCGGCTGCTCTGCGTCATAATGCAGAGGCGTTAGGTATCAGTTCGGCAAAGAATGTAGGAAGTCTGTCTGTAATGAACAGCGACTCTATGAAATACCTTGGCCAGACAACGGATGGTTTTGATATCATTTTCGCTGACCCTGCAAGGCGTTCGGAGGGTAATGCGAGAGTTTTTAATCCGGCAGACTGTCTGCCGGATGTAGTAACGGCTAATTCACTGCTATTAAGCAAAGCTGGACGAGTAATAGTGAAACATTCCCCTATGCTTGACATCACAATGGCGACCAGACTTTTTCCTCACCTGAAGGCTATCCATATCGTCTGCCAACGTGGCGAACTGAAAGAAGTGCTTACCGAGCAGAAACGTGATTATGAAGGTGACACGGAGATTGTCTGCGTGGATATAAGGAATTACAAGGATGTCACATCATTTTCTTTCCCGCTATCAGATGTAGACAACTCCAATATTTCTTATATAGACGATTTAGGTCTTAAGGGAGACAAAAGTCTATGCGGGAAATACGTCTGCATACCAAATGCAGCGATAATGAAGACCGGTGCGTGGAATATACTTCAGGCACAATTTCCCGGCTTGCTAAAGCTTGACGTCAACAGTCACGTCTTCCTATCGGAGACATATCCCGAGGGACTTCCGGGTAGAATATTTGAAATAAACGGAGTTATCGACAAGAAAGAGAAGGGACGGCTTAAAGGGAGTCATTACAATGTAATAGTGCGCAATTATCCGATAGACGCCGAGAGCCTCAGCAAGTCGCTCAAAGTAATACCCGGAGGTGACAATTACCTTATCGCCACACGCATCAAAGGCAAACCGCTAATCCTCAAATGCACGCTAAGCACAAAATCTCTTTGAGGAAATACTCTATAATTCTTTGAGGGTAAATTCTATAATAATTTAGACCCCTTCCCAAAAAATTGGAAAGAGGTCTAAACTTATTCTAATATTTTATATCTCTTAGAATTTGAAACCGGCACTCATTACGATTTGACTGTTGTTGAAGTGTACGGAGGCTTCAGGGCTCTTTATAGAGGGATTTTCCGGATCACCTGAATAGGCGTGATAAGTGGAATTCATGCGCTTATAGACGTATGCGAGGTCTACATAGAATTTCTGTATCTTATAGCCTATACCGCAAGTAGCATAGTTGGTGGTATTGTCAAAGCGATATTGCGGCATGGTGCCGGCAGTCTCGATAATGACGTCGTTATTTTGTGCGCGACTCGTCACGGGTGAAGATACAAATGAATATCCGGCTCTTACGCTAAATCGGGGAGTCACTCTAAATTCAGCACCTAAGCGCAGCGTGTTGGTAGGCTTATAATACATGCTGATTTCATTATTGGTATTATAGAAGTTTCCCGCTGTCGCGGCTGCGAATCCATAGCCGTAATCATAATCATAATTGGCGGGAGAATCGCTGAAGCTCATTCTGTTATAATTAGCCCACTCGTAATCGGCAGAAACAATCAGACGATTGGATATCACACCCGCTGCGGAAGCGATGATGCGCCAGGGGCTCATGTAATTCATATAATTGTTGGCAAGATATCCGTCGTTGGTATATTCTGTGGAGTAATTCTGCACGTCGCCATAACGGAATTGAGTACCCGCACGGAAAGTCTCTGTCAGCGAATAATATGTGGGAGTATGGAATGCAAAACCGAGTCTCAATTCCTGAATCGGCTTTACGATGACACCGAGTTTATAATTGAAGCCAGTGCCCGTCACATTATATAGATTGGTAAGATTCCAGTCGGCAGTTGTGGGTTCGGGTCCGTCGCCGTTCATGTTGACGTAAGCATTGTCAAGACTCTCACCCCAATATGTATTGGCAGTGTAATTGAGCACGGTAATATCGAAATCCATACCCCAGAACACGATATTATTGATATTTCCACCGAAAGCGATGTTATAACTGTCTACACATCCACGCTCATCAATCTCGAAGCCACCGGAGCCGGAGGTGTTATTGCCCCGTTGTCCCGTCCATGTAGGATTATTAGGATTACCCTCCGGGTAGATAAGGTAAGAGTAATATCCTAAAGTGGAAAGCCATGAAGCAGGCGGATAGCCGTCATTGGGATTGTAAGGGTCAAAAGTGTCGGTATAAGTTACGTCCGCTACGTTTGTACCGTCAGCATTGGTGACACCGGCGATGTAGTTAGACAGAGAGTTGGAAAGAGTATTGATGGTTCCCCCGTAATGACGATTGAATGAGGTAGTCTTATTGTAAGTAAAACCGAAATTAAGGTTTGGCACGGTGGTGGAGGGAAGTCGCAGAGTCATCACACCGCCTATATTGTTGAGATAGAAGCGGGTGTTGTCAAGGGTAGTCGACCGACCTTGCGCCTGAGTAGTGCTGCTTTGTGCGTCGAGGTCAAGAGTAAAACCAATCTCGCTGTTGCGATACACGCCAATGCCGGCGGGATTCTGCGACAATGAAGACAGATCCCCACCGAGAGCACCGAAAGCGCCGCCCATAGACATAAAGCGAGCAGTGCCTTTCATATCAGGCTGAGCCAGACGATATGCGTCAACAGCACTCTGCGCGTTAGCGGCGCCGGCGTAAACAAGCGCCATCACGGAATATATACAAATTCTTTTTTTCATCACTCAGTTAGTTGATTAGATATAACTTATAATATTCGGACCCAAACCATACCTTATTGTGAGTATAAATATTATCTGCGACATTATCTGCGACCGCCGCGACCGCCGGAAGTGTGTCCGCCGTATCCGCCACCACGAGAACTGCTGCCGCGAGAGCCTCCGTAGCTGCCGGAAGAGTGAGACGAGTTGTAGCCTCCCGTGCGATGACTGCTGCTACTGCTATTGCTGTTATAACTCTTATTACTGTTGCTGTTATTCGAATAGCTCGAACTGCTTGAAGACTTATCCGAACGCCTTACACCACTATTACCGTTGGTAGCGGAAGAATGGCTGTTGTTGTAGCCGCCTAAAGTGCCGGGACGCACAGTAGTCGAAGAGCTGCCGGTATTCTTGTTGCCGGTGCTTACGCCGGGCTTATTGCCGGTGGTGTTGAGATATCCGCCGGTGGGATTGCGATGTCCGCCGTCATTTTTGCCGCCTGTCACGCTACCGGGATTTCTTGTGCCGGTGCTTCCGGTGACACCAGGTCTGGAAGTATGACCGGGACGTACGCTACCACCGCCACCGCCAAGATATCCGGAAGAGGGGTTGTAATAATGACCGGAGCCGTAGCTGCCGGGACGCGTGCCGGTGCCGGGACGAGGTGTATGACCCGGACGGGTATTTCCTGCCCAACCCGGACGTGGACCTGTGGGCACACGGCCACCGGGTCGATAGTCATAATGCGGACGACCGCCTCCCCAGACGGGTCCCCAACCCCATGAGGGTCCCCAATTCCATGACGGCCCCCAGCCCCAGGGTGAGCCCCAGCCCCAGGCAGGACCCCAGAAATTATTGTAGGCGAAACTCCATGTCGGTCCCCAGCCCCAGTTCCAGTAGGAGGATGGCCACCAGAAGGGGTCGTTGATGCCTATTGAAAGAGGTCCGAAGGTGAAACTCCATGAGGGGGCGGAATAATAGACCGGACTGAAAGAGGGCACTCCAAGAAAATTATACACCACGTCTACATTACCGTATGAATTCTCGAGCACATCGGAAAGGAGATCGGCGTTATCGATTACGATTGTGGGGTTGTAAAAATTCTGGATAGCCTGAGTATAGACGAAATCTTCGCCATTGCTCACAGCAGTGCCTATGGTATCGACCGGAGTGACATAATATTGTCCCCGGCGGTTGTAGGCATCCACATCCTGATCCTGAAAATTACTTATGTAATTAGATTGTTTCTTATTGGTCTTGACAGTTTTATCCTTCTTGGGATTATAATAGATATCGTCCTCATAATCGTCGGCATAGACTGTCAACGCACTGACTGCCGTCATCACAGCGACGAGCATCATCATGTTTTTTCTCAGCTTTTTCATTGGACTTAATTTATCGTTTTACAATATAGACATTTAAAAGTTAAAAAAGTTTAGCAGATAGCGCTTAGGGAGTAATTATTCTTGCTTTTTTTGCTCGATAAATCTCGCAACTTAAACAAAAACGTATTTTTGTATCAGATTACTCATTGTTAGTGCTTGAATATCTAATGTTAATCTATACTTAGAATATTATGTAAAAATCTTCGGTAAGTGCTTTATATTCCGGAGTATATTCACCTCGTCGCTCCTCTATGACTAAAACCTCCTCAATTAAGTTATTGTGATTGGTATCAGGCGGAATTTTCACCTTAGCCAGCTCTACCATGACTCGTTTTATCTCACTTTCGTGATTGCCTTTAACATAGGTGATACGCTTTACGGCCATTTCGGAGGCTTCGGCCGCCTTGATTATCTCCGACAAGGAGTCTTTCGGTGAGATAAGGGCGAGGCGACCATCGGTATTCAGCAAATTTGTCGCCATTGTCACCAGTCTTCCGGGAGAAAGCGAGTCTTGATGGCGAGCCTTTTCGCGCGGTGTGTCGGGAGATAATATGCCGGCATTGAAATACGGAGGATTGGAGATGATCAGATCATATTTTTTCTGAGCATGAGACATCCACTCATTCAAATCGGCATTAACGGCTTTGAGACGGTTGCTCCAGGGCGAATCAGAGAAATTGGCTGAGGCTTCTTCCATAGAGGCGACATCGATATCGACGGCATCTATATATGCGTCTTCAAAACGCTGTGCAGCCATCAGTGCAATCAGGCCGCAACCACATCCCGCATCAAGAATATGCCTGACACCGGAGGCATCTTTTCCGGCCCATGCACCAATCAGAACGCCATCCACCCCCACTCGCATACTGCTGCGGTGGTGGCTGACGGCAAACTGCTTAAATCTGAACGGTGCATTCCGGTCGCGCATCATTACTCTCTCCATTATCACAAAGATAACAAAAATAGTATCCACTTTCAAAAAATATCGGCAATTAACATTTTTTTTGATTAATTTTGCATTCCGATTATCAATAACAATTGATATTAGAGTTCCGACACAGTAATTCGGGATAACAATACAAAAGAGTATCGAAGACTATAGAGATATAATGATATGAAAGGCAAAAAGAAAGACGACATAGAGAATCCTTTAGATTATATGACAGAGAAGCCGCTTGTGATAATGAAGCAAATAGGTGGCGAGTCGCTTGATTCAAGTAGGGAACACATGGAATTGCCCTTGCTCAACGTCCCAGTAGTGGCTTTGTCTGACTGTCCGCCTTTTCCCTTCACCGGTGCGGCTATAGTCTTGAAGGGCGACCGAAATTCCGACATAGTAGCAGAGGCCATAGAGAAACATCAGTATGTATTTCTGACCTATACACCCCATAATACCGAGTTTCCGGAGGCGTCGGATATGAGTAAAGTCGGTGTGATGGTCAGAATAATGCATAAGATGAAGACTCCGGACGGCAAGGAGCACGCTTTCACCGAGGCACTGGAGAGAATGGTAGTAACGCGCTTTACAAAGACTCAACGCGGCTATAAAGCTCGTCTGAACCCGTTTTTTATTCAACTTAGCCCAGACCCTATTGAGGATGTAGCCCCCATGCATCATTTGGCCGATAGATTTACATACTATCTTCGACTCAAAGGCTACCCCGAACCGGATCAATTTGAAGATATGCTGAAGAACACAGATTCGCCGTTGACAGCGTTGGGTATGATAGCCAACCAGTTGCCTGTCAGCGAGGATTTAAAGCAGAGTCTGCTTGAGATTCGGGATATGCGCGATATGGTAACTGAAATGCTGCATCATCTTGAAGTGAGCATTAAGTTGGCCGAGATGACCAATGAGATAGAAGAGCGGACGAAAATTGATCTTTCCGAGCAACAGAAGGAAACCTACCTACAGGCTCAGATACGTCAGATGCAGCAAGAGATAGGTCAGGGCACGGATGCTGACATGGCTGAACTTGAAAAGCGGGCGGCCACGAAGAAATGGAGCGAGGAGGTAGCCAATCATTTCAAACGAGAACTCAACAAACTCTCTCGATATAACGCATCGTCGCCTGACTACAGCATTCAGTATAGCTACCTCGACCGATTTCTTTCTCTCCCCTGGGATAACTACAGCGAGGATGATTTTACTCTAAAAGATGTAGATAAGATACTCAACCGCGATCATTTCGGTCTTGAGAAAGTGAAGGAACGCATTCTGGAGCAGATGGCAGTGCTCAAACTAAGAAACGACACACATGCACCGATACTTTGTCTTGTAGGACCTCCGGGAGTGGGTAAGACCTCTCTGGGACGTTCAATTGCTGAAGCAATGGGACGCGAATATAAACGCATTTCCTTTGGCGGCATGCACGATGAGGCGGAAATACGAGGCCACAGGAGAACATACATCGGCGCCATGCCCGGACGTATCATAACGGCGTTGGAGAAGTGTAAGACCAATAATCCCGTTATCGTGCTCGATGAGATAGATAAAATAGGTGCCGACTTCAAAGGCGACCCCTCCAACGCTTTGCTTGAGGTGCTTGACCCGGAGCAAAACAAGAGTTTTCATGACAATTATATAGACACAGACTACGACCTGAGCAATGTAATGTTTATCGCTACGGCCAATACACTCGCTACTATTTCAGCACCATTGCTTGACCGTATGGAGATTATCTCGCTCAGCGGATATATAACGGCAGAAAAGGTGGAGATAGCCAAAAAACACCTCATACCGCGCCTTCTCAAGGATCATGGCTTTAAGAAGGGCGAGATTGACTTCATGCGTCCTGCTCTGGTCTACATGATAGACTATTATACACGCGAGGCGGGAGTGAGACGGTTGGAGAAAGTGATAGCAAAAGTGCTCCGCAAGATTGCCAGAATGAAAGTCTCTGACGAGGAATATCCGACGGTAATCGACCGTGAGACGGTGAGCCGACTACTCGGCAAGGAGGAATTCAATCCGGATATGTATGAGAACAACGACTACACCGGAGTGGTGACCGGGCTTGCAT
Source organism: uncultured Sangeribacter sp. (assembly GCA_964456155.1). GTDB lineage: Bacteria > Bacteroidota > Bacteroidia > Bacteroidales > Muribaculaceae > Lepagella. The sequence goes on along the minus strand of CAYVZJ010000002.1, from coordinate 28,313 downwards.
GGACCTCTGCCGGAGGTGAAATACTCTTTATAGAATCATCCGTGACGAAAGGAAGCGACAAACTGCAACTCACCGGCAATCTCGGAGATGTGATGAAAGAGTCGGCAACGATAGCCGTGCAGTATCTGAAGGCGCACCATGCGTTGTTAGGGTTGTCACCCGAAGATTTCGAAGGCAAAAACATCCATATCCATGTGCCGGAGGGAGCCATACCTAAAGACGGTCCGTCTGCGGGCATAACGATGGTGACATCTGTAGCCTCCGCTCTTACCGGCAAGAAAGTTAAGAGTCATTTAGCCATGACCGGAGAGATAACGCTGAGGGGAAAGGTGCTCCCCGTAGGTGGCATCAAAGAGAAGATAATTGCTGCCAAACGAGCCGGCATCAAGACAATTATTCTCTCTAAGGATAACCGTAAAGATATAGAGGAGATCAATCAGCGTTATCTGAAAGGTCTTGAATTTATATATGTCACCAACATAGAGGAAGTACTCACTCACGCACTGATTTAGACTCGCCAGACGCCTTCCTCGGGTGTCTATTTCTTCGGGGATGCCGCTTTTTCTTCGTCTGCCTGGGGTCGTTGTTCGGCTTTTGCTCGCTATTGGCACGGTGCCCTTTGCCGGATTTACCGGATTTGTCAATCTGCTCAGAAGCTATTTGCTCAAAAGGGTTAACGCCGCGTTTGATTTTACTGCCGAGCACACGCTCTATTCCTTTCATGCGCTTGACTTCGCGGCCACTGACGAGCGTTGCCGCCTTGCCGTCTCTGTCAGCGCGGGCAGTTCGGCCTATGCGATGCACGTAGTCTTCCGCTTCGTGAGGCACGTCATAGTTGATTACCATCTCTATGTCATCGATATCGATGCCACGCGCCACGATATCAGTAGCGAAGAGCACGTTGATTTTACCGGCCTTAAAATCGAGCATAACCTGTTCGCGTCGGGTCTGCTCAAGATCAGAATGCATCTCCCCTACCTTCACACCGGGCAATTTGATTTTGCGATGCAGTTCCTTTACTTTGAGTTTTGAGCCGGCAAAGACTATCACTCTATGAGGAGGTTCCTTCTCAAATATATGATAGAGTATCTTTTCCTTGCATTCCTCGCTGCAATAGTAAGCCAACTGCTCAATCTTTTCAGCGGGTTTCGATACGGCCAATTTAATATCTACCGGGTCGCGTAATATAGAGTCGGCCATTTGTCTTATCTTGACGGGCATCGTAGCCGAGAAGAGTAGTGTCTGTCGCTCTTTCGGGAGATGGCTCACAATTCCCATGATATCATCATAAAATCCCATGTCGAGCATTCTGTCGGCCTCATCAAGGATAAGGAAGGAGACATCCGAGAGATCGACGGAGCCCATCTGCAGGTGTGCTTTGAGTCGGCCGGGAGTGGCGATGACCACATCAGCACCCATTTTCAATCCCTTGCGCTGCTGCTCGTAGGTATACCCGTCAGTGCCTCCATATATAGGTAGCGAAGATATAGGCATGAAGTAAGCGAAGCCCTGCATCTGTCGGTCTATCTGCTGGGCGAGTTCGCGGGTGGGTGCGATAATGACACAGTTGACTCTATCTTGCGGATAGTCGCCGCTGCATATCATATCAATTACAGGCAGCAGATAAGCGGCGGTCTTGCCGGTGCCGGTCTGCGCACATCCCAACAGGTCGCGACCCTCCAATATAATAGGTATAGCCTGCTCCTGGATGGGAGTGCATTCGTCGAAGTGCATGTCCCAAAGCGCGTCAAGCAGGTCATCGCTCTCAAATAAATCTTCAAATTTCATTTTATCAAAAAATTTTCTTTTAATATCAATTTGATTATTAACCATTTAAGGATAATAAATCAAAAAAGATTAAAATTTTTACAAAAATAATGATAAAAATTGAAACAATTTTACAAATGGCAATGTTATAAGTACAGAAACCACAATAAATGCAATAACAATGAAAACTAAACAAACATTTGAACAGCGACTCGTAGGCCTTCAGGCCAATCTTCTTAACTTTGCTTACCAGCTTACTTCAAGCCGTGAAGAGGCAGAGGATTTGCTTCAGGACACTACACTCAAGGCTCTTGACAACGAGGACAAATACGTTGATAACGTCAACTTCAAGGGTTGGATATTCACCATCATGCGTAATATCTTTATCAACAACTACCGTCAGTCAGTGCGTCAGGCCACAGTTGTGGATAAGACTGAAGATCTCTATCATCTGAACATATCTCAGGATTCAGGTCTTTCTACTCCGGAAGGTTCATACGCTGTTCGTGAGATTTCAGAAGCAGTCAATGCTTTCTCAGATGAATACCGCATCCCCTTCAATATGTATGTAGCCGGATATAAGTATCACGAGATAGCCGACAAGCTTGGTCTCCCTCTCGGCACAATCAAGAGCCGTATCTTCTTCGCTCGCCAGAAACTTCGTTCACAACTTGGCGATTACAGATAATCTAAAACACGAGATTATTGACTCGCAGAATAGAAATTACTATAGAATTTCATATATAACTTATACATATTATTGCATTACATGGTTTCGTTAGAGGTCGGCATTTTTTAGCCGACCTCTTTCGGTATAGGTCTCTCGGGGGTTGAAACATGCCGAAGGCATGTCCGTACGTTGGCGGACATGCCTTCGGTTTGATATTTGGCTATTGTGTTTTTAGGCGAGGTTCAGGAGGGCTGCTATTTTATCTCCGGCGGCCGAAAGACCGTCGGCATCTTTACCGCCGGCCTGAGCGAAGAAGGGTTGACCGCCACCGCCACCCTTAATAAGTTTGGCAGCTTCGCGCACCAGTTGCGCTGCGTTATATCCTTCCTTCACCAGATCATCAGTCAGGGAGACAGTGAGCAGGGGTTTCATATCCGGGCTGACCGTCGTGGCAATGAAGACGGTAGGCTCGGTTGACTGTTTGCGCACCTCGAAGGCTATCGTCTTGACGATATCCGGCATACGAACGCCGGAAAGTGACGCCACCCTCACACCATTGACTATTCTCGCGTTGGCTAAGATCTCGTTTGTCATGGTCTTGACACGCTCTGCCATAAATTCGTCGATCTGTTGCTTGAGATCGGAGTTTTCTTTGAGGGCACGCTCCACGGAAACAAGCACGTCGGAATGACCGCCTAACAGTTGAGCCAATTTGGCCATATTATCCTGAAGCTCGTCAATGACGTTTTCAACACCGACACCGCTTACGGCCTCGATACGACGCACGCCGGCAGCAATGGAACTTTCACTCACAATGCGCACCATGCCGATATTACCCGTATTGGCAACGTGCGTACCGCCGCAGAGTTCGATGCTATCGCCAAACTTGACGACTCTCACCTTATCGCCGTATTTCTCACCGAAGAGAGCCATGGCGGCCATAGCGCGAGCCTCATCTACAGGACAATCGCGACGCTCTTCAAGCGGCATTGCTTTGCGGATACGTTCGTTTACCATGTGCTCCACTTTTCGCAATTCTTCCGGAGTCACTTTCTGGAAGTGAGAGAAGTCAAAACGTAATGACTGAGGAGTGACGTATGAACCCTTTTGCTCTACATGCTTTCCAAGCAGTTCGCGCAAAGCCTCATGAATGAGGTGAGTGGCGGAGTGATTGGCGGAAGTAGCCGCACGTGCATCCTTATCGATGGCTAACACAAACGTATCTGCCGGATTGGCTGGAAGATTTTTTGTGAGGTGCACACCGATGTTATTCTCGCGCTTGGTGTCGAATATTTCGATAACGTTGCCTTCAGAGTCGGTCATTGTTCCGCTGTCGCCTACCTGGCCACCCATCTCGGCATAGAAGGGAGTTCGATCGAAGAGTATCTGGTAATACTCCTTACCTTTCTGCTTCACCTGACGATAACGCAAGATGCGCGCCGGAGTCTCGGTTTGGTCATAGCCTACAAATACTTGATCACCATCATTTACCGTAACCCAATCGCTTGCCTCTGTAGCAGCTGCGTTGCGGGCACGTTCTTTCTGCTTCTTCATCTCGGCGTCAAAACCTTTGACGTCAAGTGTCATACCGTTTTCACGGAGAATCAGTTCCGTCAGATCGAGCGGGAAACCGAAAGTATCATAAAGAGTAAAGGCATCCAGGCCGGAGAGTTCGCTCTTGCCGGCAGCCTTAAGTTCCTGCATTTTTCCGTCAAGCAGACGAATGCCGTTGTCGAGAGTGCGCAGGAAGGAATCCTCCTCCTCCTTGATGACACGCTTTATAAGATCTGATTGCGCCTTTACCTCCGGATAAGCGTCCCCCATCTGGTCGACAAGGGTATCAACGAGTCGATACATAAATGCCTCCTTTTGATTGAGGAAGGTATACGCGTATCTGACGGCGCGACGCAGGATGCGGCGTATCACGTAGCCTGCCTTTGCATTGGAGGGAAGTTGAGAGTCAGCAATGGAGAAAGAGATAGTGCGAAGATGATCGCTCACCACACGCATTGCTACGTCTATCTTCTCATCCACACCATATTTAAGGCCGGTCAATTCCTCTATTTTGGAGATATAGGGAGTGAAGACATCTGTGTCATAATTTGACTGCTTGCCCTGCAGGGCCATACAGAGACGCTCAAAACCCATACCGGTATCAATCACCTTAGCGGGCAGGGGCTCAAGCGAACCGTCTGCCTTGCGATTATACTGCATAAATACGAGATTCCAGATCTCTATTACCTGCGGATTATCCTTATTGACAAGAGTAGCACCATCTACTTTTGCACGTTCTTCATCCGAACGCAAGTCAATATGTATCTCAGAGCAGGGGCCACACGGACCGGTGTCGCCCATTTCCCAGAAGTTATCGTGGCGGTTGCCGTTTATAATATGACTTTCGGGCAGATGCTTTTCCCATATTTCTGCAGCTTCATTATCGCGCTCCAGTCCTTCGGGAGCATATCCCTCAAAGACAGTGGCATAAAGACGGTCAGCCGGGAGATGCAAGACATCCACGAGATATTCCCAAGCCCAGTCGATAGCCTCTTTCTTGAAATAATCGCCAAACGACCAGTTGCCCAACATCTCAAACATCGTATGATGATATGTGTCATGTCCCACCTCTTCGAGGTCGTTGTGCTTACCGGAGACACGAAGACATTTCTGACTGTCGGCCACGCGCTTGGATGTAGCCGGACGGTTGCCGAGAATGATGTCTTTAAACTGGTTCATACCGGCGTTGGTAAACATAAGCGTCGGGTCGTCCTTAATCACCATCGGCGCGGAGGGCACGATCTGATGCTCTTTACTACGGAAAAATTCCTTGAATGATTCACGAATTTCTTTTGCAGTCATATATACTGAATATAAATTATTTGCAGATTATATTAAAGACCCCACTTAATCCCTCCTTAGACCCCAGTCCACAAAAAATGTTAACGCAGGGGCAGCGTATTTTCGAGTGAATTTCGGCTATCTCGGAGGGAGCTATGCGAGCATAGTGACCGGAGAGATGGGCGAAAGGCGCCGAAAAGACGCTGTATGGGAAGAAAAATTTTATATATAAACATCAAAATTCTTAATAAAAATTAAATTCTATTTTGTCAAAAGATACCCCTTTCTCGCAGCTGCACCCCGCCTTTGGCCTTTTGGCTCAGTCACATAGCCCGCTATGTTCCTTCGCACTGCAAGGCCAAATCCGGGGCACATCTGCGACCCCTGTGTTAACATTTTTTGTGGAATGGGGTCTAACTCTCAAATATCTTGCAAATTTAGTGAATTTTGCTTAGATTTGCAACGAATTTTGCATTTCGGCCTGTCCTTTCAATGTATAATTGAGCAAAGAGATAGTAAGCCGGAGTCACCAGATGATATGAAACCGCTATACCGATATAATCCTGATACAGATAATTTCGAACGCATTTATCCGTCGCTCAAAGACAGATTGCGTTCGGCAGGCATCATTGCAGGAGTCTCTTCAATTATCGGTACTGCTCTCTTTCTAATCGTATATTTCGGTTTTTCAAATCCTACCGAGGAGAACTTGCGTCGCGAAAACCGTCAACTCGAGGCAAGATATAAGGTGCTCGACAACCGTGTGGAGTCGGCCTTGAAGGTGATGGAGCAAATCCGAAACCGTGATGATAATTTCTATCGTGTGATGATGCAGGCAGAGCCGCTTGGTCTGAGTCAGCGATATGCCGGTCTTGACAATGAGGCGCGATATCGAGAAATCAAAAAGATGGGCGACCTGAAGATTGTGGAGCAACTCACGCGGAATATCGATCTTCTTGACAGACTGCTTTATACGCAGAGTATGTCGTTTGACCAACTGCGTGAGATGGCTATAGTGCAGAAAGAGAGGATGAATCATATCCCTTCGATTATCCCTATCCACATGAAAGACTATACTATGTCGTCAGGATACGGATATCGACGTGACCCTATCTACGGTACTACAAAATTTCATGCCGGCCTTGACTTTGCAGCACGTCAGGGCACAGACGTTTTTGCTACTGCAGACGGCACTGTCGACGTGGCCGAGCGCGTGTCTGAATATGGTAATTGCATCGATATATCCCATGGTTACAATTATTTGACACGTTATGCTCATCTCAGTGAGATACTCGTCACGCCCGGACAGAAAGTGAAACGCGGCGAACTGATAGGGCGTGTGGGCAGCACAGGTAAATCTACCGGTCCGCACCTCCACTATGAGGTGAGACTTAAGGATGAACCGCAAAATCCGGTGAATTATTACTTTATGGATCTGACGCCGGACGAATATGCAGAGATGATACAGATGGCCGAGGATGCGGGACACGTTATGGATTAGGTATCAGGTCAGAGTTATTAGTTATGAAGGGGTTAGAGTATTTAGAATTCTTTTTATGGATCTGAGTAAGTCTTATTATAAGATAGCGGAAGTGGCTGAGATGCTTGACATCCCGGCCTCGACGTTACGATATTGGGAGAATGTGTTTGACTGCCTTTCTCCGATGCGGTCCACCTCCGGGAGGCGGTTTTACACTACGGCTGACATTGAGCAACTTGAGATTATCCGCTTTCTGGTAAAAGACAAGGGCATGAAAATAGAGGCTGCCAAAGAGCAAATGGCTCACAACAAGGCCAATATTTCAAGACGCCTTGAGATGATCAAGACGCTGAAAGAGGCTCGCGGCGAACTTTCTCTTATTCTTCAGGGACTTGAGAAGCGCCGATAAGCGAAGAATTGTAATAACGCACGTCATCAGTCACTTCCTTACCTATAAAGGATGGCAATTCAAAAGTCTCATTCACATCGCCAAGTTCAATCTCTGCAACGGTAAGTCCTTCAAGTGAACCGTGAAATTCGTCAACCTCCCATAAATGACTCCCGGCTCTGACATACCATCTCGTCTTTGACAATGAGTCTCCTTCACAAAACCGCATGATGGAGAATGCGTCTTCTAAAGGTATCTCATATTCATACTCTTCGCGACACGCATTGCGTGTCAACCCTTTAATGGTAATGAAACCCTTATCACCCTTTATACGGACGCGGACGGTTTTCTCCGGCTCTCTGCATAGATAGCCCTGCTGAATATTGACAGAATCGGCGGCTAACTGCTTGTAAGAATCATCCGTTACTAAAAATTTACGCTCTATTTCAAGTGGCATATCTCGTTTTATATTAATTTTGTAATCCGGTTATGCCAAAGTTAATAATTATATCCGTAATATTACTCGCTTTTTTGAGTTTTCTGCCTGCTGAATCAATGGCCGACACTATCAATGACGACATTAAGGTGACGACACTTGATGAGTTGGTGGTTAAAAAGAAGCGTCAGAAATACAGCAAAAAGAATAATCCGGCTTACGAACTCATGACGCGTATACGCGACAAGAAAGATGCTGCCAATCCTAAAAAGGAGCCGTATTACAGTTATGATTATTACGACAAACTCGTTCTGGGCACTAACGCATGGTCGCTGGAGGGACTTACACGAAAGAAGCGGTTCAGTTTTCTGGAGGACCTCATTGACACTACTTATATCTCGGCATTCCCGGTAATGCTGCTCTCGCTTAAAGAGAAGGCCGGCACGCAGATTTATTCACAAAAACCGCGATATTCAAAAGATATAATACGCGCTCAGCGGAATGTGGGTATAGATGAAGCATTCAATCAAGAGAATATAAATGTCGTGCTCAACGACGTATTGCGCAACGTGGATATATACGACAACGACATCACGCTGATGCAAAACAGGTTTGTCTCCCCTCTCAGTAACATAGCCGGCGATTTCTATAAATACTCACTAAATGATACGGTAACGATGGAGGATGGCAAGCGTTATATCGAACTCGTCTTCACGCCTCACACTCCGGAAACCTTCGGCTTTACGGGAAGAATGTTTGTCGAAGCCAACGACTCCAATTACTTTGTAAAAGCGGTCAGAATGAGAGTGCCGCGCGTCATAAATCTGAATTATATCGACAACATATATATCAATCAAGACTTTGAGCGCGACTCAACAGGAAATCGTCACAAGGTGAGAGAGGATATCAGCCTGGAGATGAATATTGTACCCGGCACTCCGTCACTCTTTGGCCATAGAGAGACAACACTATCAAATTTTTCTTACGAAAAGCGGGATGACTTTTCCGAATTTACCGACCGTCTGGGTTCTCACTTCGTTTATCCCGAAGCGGATCAGACTCCCTGGGATGAATGGACGTCTATCCGCACAACGCCCCTCACCTCGCAGGAACTGAATCTTGGAAGCACGCTGACAAAACTGCGTCAGATACCCGCATTCTATTGGGGAGAACAGATACTTAGAGTCTTAGTAAACGGCTATGTCACCACCGGCAGGAAGTCGAAGGTGGACTTAGGTCCTGTCAATACACTTATCTCCTACAATCACATCGAGGGATGGAGATTCAGAGTGGGTGGAGTGACTACGGCCAATCTTTCGCCTCATTGGTTCGGACGAGGCTATGTGGGGTATGGATGTAAGGACCGCAAATTCAAGTATGACGCCGAACTTGAGTATTCCATCCGTCCCAAGAAGGTGCATGCCAGGGAATTTCCGGTTCACCTCGTGCGAGCACGCTACAAATATGACCTTGACATGATAGGCCAGCGATATCTCTTCACCAATCAGGACAATATATTTCTATCCCTGAAGCGCAAACAGACTGACTTGGGTCTGTATAAGCGAGAAGGAGCGATAGACTACGAATTTGAATTAGCCAACAATTTCTCCGTCAAAGCGTCGGTAGGACATTATACATACGACGCAACCCCATGGCTCCCTTTCGTGGATGGCTATGGTGTGAGTTATCGTAATTACTCCTTAAGCCAATTGGAGGTGACATTGAGATATGCGCCCGGCGAAAAGTTTGTGCAGGAGCGTTCTCTCAGAATGCCGGTGAATCTCGACGCACCCGTATTTACTCTTACCCACCGTCTGGCATTCAAGAATTTGGCAGGCTCCACCTTCGGCCTTAACATTACAGAAGCCTCTATATCAAAGAGATTCTGGTTTTCAGCTTTCGGTTATCTTGACGCCATTCTCAAAGGGGGAAAGATATGGAATAGAGTGCAATATCCTGAGTTACTTTGGCAGAACGCCAACCTGTCGTATACTATCCAGCCGGAGTCTTACTCACTGATGAATCCGATGGAGTTTGCTCTTGATTACTACGGTTCGCTTGATCTGACCTACTGGATGAATGGACTAATCTTCAATAGAATACCTCTGCTCAAGAAATTGAAATGTCGAGAAGTGATAGGCTTCAAAATGCTCATGGGAGGTCTGACTTCCAAGAATAATCCGGAGTATCACCCCGACCTTTACCGCTTTCCGACAGACGCGGGCATCTCACGGCTTTCCGCCAAACCGTATATGGAACTGAGTGCCGGTATCGACAACATACTCACCTTCCTGCGCGTGGATTACGTATGGCGACTAACCTACCGAGACACACCGGGCATCTCCCGCGGAGGAGTAAGATTATCCCTCCACTTCACTTTCTAATGTCCTTAAAGACCTTAATGTCCTTAAAGTCCTTAAAGACCTTAAAGTCCTTAAAATCATTAAAATCCTTAAAATCCTTAAAGTCCTTAATGCCCTTAAAGACCTTAAAGACCTTACTTCTCTCTATGCCTGATAAAAGACCGGAGCAGAGTGCGATATTGCTTCTTATGCTTAGTCATATTGCCGTATTCCACTGCATGAGTGGGACATATATGAAAGCAAGCCGTGCAACTGATGCACTCATCTCCCCATTTCGGCCTACCTCCCTTAAAATCTATATTTCCTACAGGACAGGCCTTGACACAGGATTCGCAGCCTATACATTCCTGAGTCCAATGCCATCGCTTGGGAAAGACACCCCAGCGACGAAACAACGGATATATCAGTCGGCTCTTGACCCACTTCATACCGCCACGCACATAATCCTCCTCCCATAGTCTCCCTTTTATATTAGCGGAGATATCATCTACCCTCTTTCTGTATTTGTCAAGTTTACGCTCCTCCACCTCTTTGGAGTCAACACCAAAGCCGGGAAGCAATACATAATCGTTGGGCATGATGACGCTCCATCCCCCGGATACGTTCACACCTCTCTTCAAGAGTGCATCTTTCAAAATCTCCGGAGCGTATGCTATCTCATCACCACACGTCAGCACTATCCAAACGTCGTGATTGCTGAGGGATGCTATCAATTTATCACTAAGACGGCTGATAAAGTCGAGCACAAGCGGAGATACACCCCAGGAATATACCGGACAAACGATGCCGAATGTTTTTCCTTCAAATGTCAGAGAGGCGGGATTGCATTCGGGCATAAAATACAGATTTTCAGATAGATTTTCTCCCAAAAGAGAAGCGACCTTATAAGTATTGCCGGTGCCGGAAAGGTATAGTATCATTAGCGGGTGGATTGATTATCGTAAAATGAAAATAGTGTAGATTAATTCTCTGAGCAGGTCATATTCGTTCTGGAAACTGTTGACACCCTTGGATTTGGTATCAAATTCGCGCAAGGCGTGGATGGCGCCGATAGCCTGAGAAGCAGAATAAGACCTCATGGCAGTCTGCATTTCGCGAAGGGCGTATGTATTTTTCAGTTGCAGATTAGCCATAAGCGAACTGTCCGACTTATCCTTCAGAAAGTGAGCGATGACGAGTTTGGTAAAGAAATTGAAGAGCACCGCCGTAGTCATGACAGTAGGATTTTTCGTCGGATTGGAGCGGAAATAGTCTATTATTCGGATTGTCTTATCAAAATCTTTGACGGTCAGCGCATTGGTCAACTCAAAATTATTGAAATCCTTCGAGACGCCAATGTTTTTTTCGATGAGTTCGGGGGTGATGGCGGTCATACCTTTTCCACCGGCCACGAGCAACTTATCAATCTCTCCGAAGAGTTTGCTCAGATCCGAGCCGCAATATTCGCACAGCATCTTAACGCTTCGTTCGTCGATGCCGATCTTCTTTGACTGGCAATAATCCTTTACCGGGACGGGGAGTTCGTAGTCGCGGAGTCGCGGACTTTTGAAGACAATAGCATCAGCCTTTGCAGCGGCCTTAAGCAGCGCGGAGGTGGCGTTAAGGTTATCTCCCTTATAAATAATTACAAGGACGGTATTGTCGGCCGGACGCTTGAGGTATTCCGAGAGTTTGTCAAGTTCAGCCTTGGCATTCTGCATGGCCTGTGCTTCCTTTACGAGAACCAACCGTCTGTCGGCCATTACCGGAAATTGCTGACTCGTGGCTATAACCGTCGGAATATCTATCTCATTGCCGTAATAGGCCGTCTGATTGAAATCGCGATCATCCGGCTCAATGACACACTCTTCGAGAGCCTCTGTGAGTTTGTCGATATAATAAGCCTCTTCCCCCATCAGGATATAGACATTCGCGAAATTTCCTTTGCGAATATCGGTCAATATTTCCCGAAAAGAATTATTCTTCTTAGCCATAATCAGTCGTTTTCAAGAGTTGACGAGGAAGAACCCGTAGAGCATTTCGATGTATCTGACGGACTGAAAAACCAATTGTAGCAGTATAGGAAGAAAGTGGCGAGCACTAATGCGCTGATGATGGCGAGCCAGGGGAAGTGTCCTTTCTCGGGTACGCCCCACGTCTGCAGGAAGCCGAGTGCATTACCTCTTCTTTCAAACCATACCGACAATACTACGAGAGAATTATTGAGCGCATGAGCGAAGATGCCGGGCCATAACGAACCGGTGGTGAGGAGCAGATATCCGAAGAATAGGCCGAGCAGCATTCGGGGTATAAAGCCGAAGAACTGGAAATGGGCAGCACTGAAAATAATGGCAGCAACCCACACGGCACCGGCACCCCGCAATATCGGCGTCTCCCCTATCATGCGCTGGGTCACTCCGCGAAAGAAAACCTCTTCGGAAAAGCCGGTCAGCACACCGATTATCAGAATGTTGAGTATCAATCCATAAACGTCAGCCACTGCGAGCATCTCTTCGGTCACTGCGCGGGCAGCCTCCTCCCATGCTCGTAATTGACCTTCCAGACCACCCATCCAGGCGGGAAATGTAATTGACTCATTGACATCGACAATCCAATTGAGCATCGGCAGACCGAGAATATATACGATCACAACCCCTACGAACGGACGCCATGACACTGACGAGGTAAGCCCCATAAACCGGAAAGGATGACGATTATATCGGCGCACGGCAAGCCAACCTGCACCTACGAAGCCAATTACGCCTTGCACGGCACTGCTTATCAGCAACCGGGCGTATGGCGAATCAGTCAAGACATTGACGCCTACGCAGATAAATCCCGCAGCAAGAATACATACGAAAAACATCAGAGCAAGCCATAACAATCTTTTTATATATGCCGACATTTGTTGGAGTTTAAAGTTTAGGGTTTAGAGTTTAGAGAGGGGACGGTCAGAAATGTTTACGGCGGAAGATAAAGTTGCGGCCGAGATATTTCTCCCTCACTACAGGATTATCAGCCAGGTCTTCACTCGTGCCTTGGAAAAGGATTTTACCTTCGAAGAGAAGATAAGCCCGGTCGGTGATGGAGAGTGTCTCCGGCGCGTTATGGTCAGTGATAAGAATGCCGATATTCTTCTCTTTCAGTTTGTAGACTATCGACTGTATATCTTCTACGGCGATCGGGTCGACACCGGCGAAGGGTTCGTCAAGCATTATGAACTTAGGATTGATGGCCAGACAGCGTGCTATCTCCGTGCGGCGTCGTTCACCGCCCGACAACTGGTCGCCTAAATTTTTCCTGACCTTTTCGAGATGAAATTCGCTAATAAGACTTTCGAGAATTTCCTTCTGTTCCGCTTTGGGAGTATCTGTCATTTCCAGAACCGCCCGGATATTATTCTCCACGCTCAGTTTGCGGAAAACGCTCGGCTCCTGAGCAAGATATCCGATGCCGAGTTGGGCGCGCTTATATACCGGGAATTTGGTGATATCTTTATCGTCAAGATAGATTTTGCCGCCATTGGGAGCGATGAGTCCCACGGTCATGTAGAATGTGGTAGTCTTTCCGGCGCCATTGGGCCCCAAAAGACCGACGATTTCGCCTTGTGTCACTTCGATGGAGACATTGTTTACCACGGTGCGCCGGCCATATCGCTTCACGAGATTATCCGTGCGCAGAATTCCGGGCTTCGGAATGATGACTTCCGTATCACCGTCTGTCACTATCTCCTCTCTTAGGTCGGGGACGACATTCTGCTTCGCCTCATCCTCGGTGAGGATCTCTTCCTCGGCAAATATTTGGTCGTTATCTGTCATTAATATCTGTATTACTTTTGAGATGCTGAGGGGAGCAGAGAGCGAATATAGTCAGTGAGCAACTTGATGGCCACATTGTTATGTCCACCCTGGGGAATGATAAGGTCGGCATATCTTTTGGAGGGCTCTATATAGAGCTCGTGCATGGGCTTAAGCGTCTCCTGATATCTGTCAATCACCATTTGCGGCGTTCTGCCACGCTCGATGCAATCTCTGTGTATCACCCTGATGAGACGTTCGTCGGCATCTGCATCCACAAATACCTTGACATCCATCATGTCTCGCAGCGGCTTATCGGTAAGCACCAGTATACCCTCTACTACAATGACTTCGCGTGGCTCCAGGTGTACGGTCTCTTTCAGTCGGGAGCAAGTGATGAAATCGTATGTAGGCATCTCGACCGACTCACCGTTTTTGAGCATATTGAGATGCTTGCAGAGAAGGGGCCATTCGATGGAGGCCGGTTCGTCATAATTCATCTTAAGTCTCTCCTCGAGAGGGATGTGATGATTGTCGTTATAGTAGCAATCCTGAGGGATGACACACACCTCATCTTTGGGTAAAGACTCTATAATCTTGCGCACAACGGTGGATTTGCCGCTACCGGTGCCACCTGCTATTCCTATGATCAACATTTTATACTAAGTTACTTGAATGACCGTGAGCATTTGGCTCACTTTGAATACAAATTTAACTAAAATATATAGAGTGCAATTCATTTTTGCGAAAATATTTTGTAAATTTGCAGAATATCGTTAATGCGTCTTCCTTCTTTGGAGAGGCATAAGACCCCATTCCACAAAAATGTTAACGCAGGGGTCGCAGATGTAAGACTAAAAAGACAGAAATAATGTTGATATCCTCGATAAAAACATTCGGCCGCTATTGTCAATTTATGGCTGACGTGGTGCGGGTGCCCGACAAATGGAAAGTATTTTTCAAATCGCTTGTATTTGAAATCAATAAATTGGGTGTGGATTCGATTCCTTTGGTGATAGTAATATCGCTCTTTATCGGTGCCGTAATCTGCATTCAGATGACCATCAACATCGTTTCCCCACTCATCCCGGCATATTCCACTGGTCTTGCCACCCGTGAGATTTTGATATTGGAATTCAGTTCGACGATGATGTGTCTTATCTTAGCGGGCAAAGTGGGCAGTAACATAGCTTCCGAGATAGGCACAATGCGCGTGACCGAGCAGATAGACGCCATGGAGATAATGGGCGTGAATTCCGCCAACTTCATTGTCTTGCCCAAGATAATCGGCTTCGTCCTGTTTGTGCCGGTATTGTGTGTACTCTCGATGTTCTTCGGCCTTGTGGGCGGATGGTTTATCGCCCGCTTTACCTCGATGCTTACAGTGGATAATTACATATACGGCATACAGTCATTCTTCAATGAATGGTATGTATGGTATGGCATTATCAAGACTCTGGTATTTGCCTACATTATCACCTCAGTGGCTGCCTTTTACGGATATTATGTAAAGGGCGGCGCGCTTGAAGTGGGTAAAGCCTCCACCAATGCTGTAGTGGCGAGTTCGATATTGATTCTTCTTGCCGACGTCATTCTCACCAAACTCCTCCTCCAATAATTAGCAGTTATGATACAAGCGGAACACGTCTCTAAATGGTTTGACGGCCAACAGATATTATTTGATATAAATGCCACGTTTGACACCGGCAAGACCAATCTTATCATCGGTCAGAGCGGCTCGGGTAAGACAGTCTTCATGAAGTGTCTTATCGGCTTGCTTCGTCCGGAGGAGGGCTCGATCTCTTACGACGGACGATTGATAAGAAACATGTCGAAAGAGGAGCGACGTCAGTTGCGCATGGAGATAGGCATGCTCTTTCAGGGCTCTGCCTTGTTTGACAATGAGACCGTATTGGGCAACGTAATGTTTCCGCTGAAGATGTTCAGTCCGCAGTCAGCGCAGGAGCAGCTGGAGCGCGCCCGGTTTTGCATCAGGCGTGTAGGCTTGCCGGAGAGCGCTGACAGTAAATATCCGTCGGAGATATCGGGCGGCATGCAGAAACGCGTGGCCATTGCGCGTGCCATAGCCCTCAACCCCAAATATCTCTTTTGCGACGAACCCAACTCCGGCCTGGACCCGAAGACATCGATATTGATTGACGAACTGCTCAGCGACATCACCCACGAATACGGCATCACGACGATTATCAACACGCACGATATGAACTCCGTGTTAGGCATCGGCGAGAACATCGTCTTCATCAATCACGGCCATTGCGACTGGACCGGCAACGACAAAAACATCTTCCGTGCCACCTCCAAGAGCCTCAACGACTTCGTCTTCGCCTCCAAACTCTTCCAAGAAGTAAAACTCGTCCTCGAACGCGACACCACCGGCAAAGGCCTGTAAACCCTAATAAGTTCGTGCAACCTAATTAGATATTTCTTTCTTCGTCTCCCCCCCTGCACCTTCGTGCATATAAATTTCTTAATTATACTGAGCGTTAATCTTCTATAATTTCATATTCAGTATATTCAGGAAACCATTTGTCAAGTTGAGCCTCAGCACGAGACTCCATTTCAGGAGTGATAGATTTTGCCATTTTCTGAATAAGAACAGCCAGAGAAGTTACCTCATCAATCCATCCTATGAAAGGGAGACGCTTGGAGTCGAGAATGTCAAATGGCAGAATAAGATAAGCCAACGAGCCGAAAATAGCCCATTTGTCAGCACGGGATGTTTCCTTGCTGCGCATTACATACCACATGAGAAGCACAGGACGTGTAGCTGAGCGACCGGCTTTGCGACTCCAGTTGCATATGCTCTCCCAGAGAGCATCGTAGTTTAAATTGAGTATCGCCATAATTGTAAGGATTATAAGATAATTCTATACTTGTACAATGTTGATAATGATAGCTGAATAATTGTCGCAGGCTTTGTGCTTGCACCGGTTCTGAAATAAAGTTTCAAGCTCTTCGATATCTGTAATGTTTTCAAGCAGTTGTTCGATTTCTTCATCGCTGTCGAAGCATTTATACATGCCATCACTGCAAAGAAGCAGATAATCTCCGGGACTTACAACGTATTCATTGATTTCAGGGATATGGTTGTCATCTCCTTGCACGAAACCTTTAGACAAATACTCCCAACCTTCCTGTGACGTGTCCCTATGGTCGTTAGTGTGCCAATGCTGAAGTCCCCATGTATGGAAATGATAGCACCGGCTGTCACCACAATGAGCGATAAGGGCAAAACCGTCTTCAATACATACCATCACCATAGTGGTCCCCATCTCAACATTCGGACACTTTTCCAGGGCGATTTTTGCTTCGTTGCTTGCGTCAATGATTTTCTCATCGCAATCCTCCTGCATAGGATTAGCACTCCAATAATTGCAAATGGATTTAACTACAGTCTGACTTGCGATGTCACCGCTTCGGTGTCCTCCCATACCATCACAAAGTATGAACATTGCTCGTTGATGCTCCGGCAGAAGTACACACCCGACAGAGTCCTCGTTTTTATATCGTGGACCGCATTCTGAAAATATTCTATACTGTATAATCATAATATGAGATAATGAGTCGTTTTCGCTACTTTAAGAATTTTGCTGTTTAACAATTTCACCTTTAGAGTTAATGATGACTCCGGCAGACGTATCTTTGAATTTACAAAGATATGTATCTTTAGTTATTGGAGTTATTTCCCAATAGGCCGGCTCTGTTATGATGGTTCCATCAACGGTGCATAGGCCCTCATAGCCGTCTGACATACGATAGCGCATAAGAGTAGTTGCATCAATTATCTTGTTGCCTTCCTCATCCCACTCATCTTTGTCGTAGTACATCTTTTCCACTTCCTTACAAAGGAATGTGTTTGATTTCGTGCCGTCAAACCCATAAGCAACCTGAAGATGGTTTGGCAGGGTTGCTACAATTCCAAGATCCTTAGTAATAGTTATATCCGAATAACCGGTTTCGGTGATTACCTGAGCCTTGTCATTAAGTGCATACCATATTCCAGATTCAGTCCCTCCTTTACGAGCCCTCCAAAAGTTATTTACCTCTGTACAAATCCAATCATATGATGGCTCTACAGACCAATTCCCCGATTTGTCAACGAGTCCCATTTTGCCTCCGGGAGTTGCTATGGCGCAGTAATCACCGTGATATACATATCCACGGGTCTTAGGATCGAATCTGAACTTACTTTTATTGATTGGATTACCCGAATGGTCTATGAAATATACACTATCACCCTCAGCCACACCCGCGACACCGCTGGAGAATACCCATGCTTTAGGATATTGTGCCGGAATAGCCACCTCCCCGGAGAAGCGATTGAGATAACCGCGCTTGTCTTTACGGCTGAAAACAATAAGGCTGTCCTCATCGGCAGGTAATGCTACCCACTGGATATCCTTGCATATTATTTCACCTGTATGAAAATTTTGGATAATACCGGTCTTTGCGTCAGGCAATTTTACAAAGGCAAGATTTGCACTGATGCGCTGTATATCGCAATAACGATGATTATACCTACGCTCATGCCTATAGTAAGAATGAACAAGCATTCCGGTAACTATTACAATGCAAATTGTAATTACCGCCCATACAACGCGCCAAAACGTAGTTTTGTTTTTCGGGTTGAAAACGCGACCAACCCAACACAAAGCCTGCCAAATACCTTTAAAAAAGGTGACAAGCCAATCTTTGAAAGTAACCTTCTGTGACATGATAGATAATGTTTTTGATTTCTTACACATGTATAGAGTACCGTCACAACAAAATCTATCATCTAAATCGCAAAAAGCGGTGAATTTCTCCACCGCCTTTTATATCTTCCACTATATAGCCAATCACACGCCATAATTTCCCAATTATCTGATGCTTTGATTCAATTCTCGCTTCTCGAAATATTATACCTAATTCCATTTTTAGGCAATTTCAAGGTTTAGATGTATTCAAACGAAGTGGTAACAGACTTGACATTTCCGCACTTTGTACATGTCAAAGTAAATCCCGACTTCTTCTCTCTTGGTGTTGTTGCTTGGCTCCATTCCCCACCGGCACCATGCCCACCAAGAAAAAGCACATAAGCAATTGCAGTTAACCCATGGCCGATTCTATCTTCTGTAAATCTGGATTCTTCGTATTCCCAACTTTCTCGTTTAAAAGTCAATGCACCACATTTTGGACAACGGAAAATCTCAAACGTTGAAATTAATTTTTCAAAAATGTTTTTGCAAACTGGCCCTCGCATTATCGTATCGGGATTTTTAATTGTATTTCCAAATAAAGCAGATAAAATGATAAAAGGTCCACTTAAAACGGTAAACATGTTTGGTTTTAAGCCTAAAAAAGAACCTACTAGAGAATGTGGTAGAAAGTAAAATTTACACATAGTCACCTCAGAAGACAGTTCCTTAGGCATGTCGATAACAATACGACTATAACAACAGTCCGGCTTAATATTACTATGATTTTCAATTTCGACAAGGTTATCTGTAAGTCTATTTACATACATTCCCTCTTCAACAAGCATACTGATGAAACTAGAAAATTTTATCATATGATTATCTTGTTTACTTAAATATACCGGCAGAGACGCTAATTCAGTCATAACACAAAATTCGTAAGTTCAGGGTATCTAGATGCCGCGCTTGAACTTGTCTTTGGAATTAGAAGGACGTAATGAAGGAGAAAAATTATCTCCCTTATTCTCTGACGAGGGATGACGGCCTGGAGCAGAGATAGCCTCAACTGGACAATAAGACTCACATATGCCACAGTCTATGCAAATGTCAGAGTTAATTACATAACTCAAGGCTCCTTCTTTGATTGCGACACAAGGACAAACTTCTGCACAAATGCCGCAAGAGATACATACGTCTGAATCAATTACTTCTACCATTATTATATGATTGTATATCTATTTGATACAATGTATTATTGTCAAGAATACTATTCCCTTTTCTGTAACCAAATTTAAATTTTACCCCAAAAGAGGAATCATTTGCAAATGAAAAGAATTCGGCTTCAAATATTTTTTCACCTCCAATATAAGTTACATGAGGTGAAATAGAAATAATATTTTCAAAACCATTTTTTTTCATTAACATCCATATGTCTTTAAATGAAAGATGCCAATTCAAACCTAACTTCTCCCATTCTTCTGGCATTATGGCCCCAAAAGTAATTGAAATGCCAATAATGTTAGTCCTATAATTCTCACATTCAATTCGAATTCCCAAGCGCCCATCTTTATATTCTAATAAATAAACATTAGGATATGAAAGATGAGAGATTGGATATGAACCATCTAACAAGTCTTTATGAAGATAGATATTTTCACAAATAGGGAAAAATCTCGACATTGAATTACCATCTTTCACATATTTTTTAATCATACGGCTATTTCTTTAAATAAGATACTATGCTATTAATTGAATCAACTAATTGCGCATCTGCGTTAGATAAATAATGTTTCTTCTGTAACTGATTTACTGCCATTCTCAAAGATGCTCTTATATCTATCTTGGTTATCTTACAATGAGTGGCATCTCTTTTCACATAATCACCCCTATAAAGATAATTACAAGCTATACAAGATGAACACGCAATAGCAAAGGGACATCCAATACATGAATTACTAGAAAAATTCGTAACACTGGAAATGCTTGGCAATTGATGTAGTTGAGAACTGTTTAAGACCAAAGGAGAAAGTAAATGACATGGATAGCTTTTACCATCAACATCATAGAGGAGGAACCCATCACCTGCTCCGCATGATTTGCCGATTGGAATGGGATTATTAATATTCGAGGCGATTTTCAATAGATTATACCGGAATTGACCAATCAGACTTAAATCAGGATTATTGCAAAAAAACTTTACTAAAATCGAAAGTTGTTCTTCATATTGTTTTAGGGCATCTTCTGACCATTCATATTCTTCGTATGCAACATTGGGATTTACTTTCGCTCCTTTACTTGATAGAAACATTACACCCTCAGCCATTCTCCCAACTGAATCGGCATTAATTGTCATTTGAATTGGCTGTTGCGGCCAGGTCTTAATAAAGAAATCGATATCTATGAATTGACTTCCTCGATTTTTAAATTGAATTTCTGGTATGCCATCATAACTTAAACCCAGTACAAATATATCAGAATGCTCTCTTAACCATACTTTATTTTCGTCATTAAGTAATGTGCCATTAGTACATCCGAAAAATTTATATTTTCTCTTCCATTTGTGTTGAGCAATCCATTCAATTAATTTTTTTATAGTTTTAAATACAAGAAGAGTCTCACCTCCATAAAATGTTATATCAAGTAGACCGCCTTCCTGATTCAAATACTTTTGTAGAATGGTTATCGCCTGTTCATAAGACATATCAATATTTTGCTTATACTTGATATAACAATACTTGCAATTTAGATTGCAACGATAAGTCATAAGCAAACCAATCTGTTGGCTTGGGAGTAAGAGATTGTCAACCATAAAATTATAAAGATGTGATTGTACTTCCGTAACACTTATCACAATATGCATGTCCAGAACAAGCATGTAATTGTTGACATACATGAGGGTCAAGTTTACCACCGAATGAAATTTCAGAAGTATTGTAGTCTCCTCGCACAATGCCGTTCGCTCTTTCATTTAGTTCCGAAAGTTCGTTATCGCCTATCTTTAAATAATCAACATGAGGTTCAATAACTCCTGTATCCCCAATCTCTGGTGAAAATGTCAAAGGCTCAAGTAAATCATTAGAAACAGGATGTCTTTCTTGAAAGTCATGATTTACTTCAGAATGAACGTTTTCTTCAAATTTATTAGTGCTGAATATGGAGTTTTCTATGTCGTACGATGCCAATGCGGAGTCGTCTTTATAATAAAGATCATTTATTAATGACTCGTCTAAATTATTGATACTTTCAGAACAATTTATAGACGATAAATGATCTATTTTATTTGAAAGTAGATCTTCTTCACCTACGTTTACCTCCTCCTCAGTAGTGCCGAATATATTGAGATCATCATCTAAGCCAATGCTATTCCATATATCATCAATCATTGGAATCTTTTATTTTTCGTTTAAACACAATAGGATACACTCTCTCAGAATTTGAATTTGGAAAATTTAATCCTACAGAAACCACATAAATCGGAGCACCTGGTTCAATATCGGAGTCATTATATGCAGACATGTAGTCAGCAATATAAATGAGTTCGTTTGGAAATATAACACTATCTGACCAACTAGTACCTTTTTCTTTAAGGTGATCAACTAATAATGCTCGGTATGAGGCATTAAACTCATCAATTTCTGCGAGCATGGATTGCATTGCATCCGAAGTGCGAGATTTGATTTGTGATGCATCAATAATATCTTTACGAAGGTCATCAGAAGGAATATAGAGATAATTTACAAGCATTTGCAATTTTCCCAATTCATTTGCACGACCGAACAGAGGCACATATTGTCCAAAAATAGTATTCAGCCTATAGAGAAAATCTATGGCATCTTTATATTTAGAGTCAAGATGAGCTATTTTAGTATTATGGTCAGCCATCAATACCGCAGCAGCTGATGAAGTCTGATTTAATTTGTCAGAAATAGTGCTTAGCTGCACTGACAACTGACTTACTTGCTTTCCTAATTTTATGTTAGCTTCTGATAACGTATTTACTAACTCAGTTAAATGATCAATTCGTTGATTTGTCTTAGATGACTGTGCCTCAATATCCGAGAGATATGGCGCAAATATTCGTAGGATTAATTTCTCAAAGAATTTCATACTTTTCCAAGATTGGGTTATGACAGTTCCATCTTCCGAGGAAGACTCTTCTGCTATGTATATAAAGTGCTTATTCTCCATCTCAGTATCCTCTCTTACTTACATTATGAATAACAAACTCCTCAAGTGTATTGCCGTTCTCGTCTGTCAATTTGAAAAGCGCAGTACCAGAAACGGCGTTAGAATTAGGATCAAATACTAAATTTGCGCATGTCCATGCCGTGTGAAAATTATGATAAAAGCATCCTTCATCCTTGATCTCTTCATTGACAAATATGCGATAATCTTTGTCAGATGAATATACACTAATTTCAACGCCCTCTTGGCCATTCCGATAAGGAGTAATTGGAAAACTTCTTACTTGGGTGACAGGCGCATACTTTAAGCATAGAGGAGTTAGGAATAACACACTACTATCAGAATAATTGATAACAAGATTATCCCATTGTTCATCTATTATTTTATTAATTTCAGCATCACTGATATAGGGACACCCAAGTCTCTCATGGTAATCATAGCGCAAATTACTGATTAACTCGTCACGTAAGTCTTTAGAATTTCCAGGATACTTTATGGCAAATTGGGTGTAGAATGTTTTACGAGCTATTCTTCTAATTAGTTTTTCCTTATTGACAAGTATGTGATTCCCTCCTCTTTGCACAGCTCCTACAACAGCTCCATCAGCAGACTCCTTTTTCTTCGCAAATGGGAAATACTTGGATACTAAAGTATTTATTCTTTTTTTGAGATGCTTATCAAGACTTAGTCCCCCGGCAAAGTAATATGTGTCGAGTTCTAAGTGTTTATGCTTTAATATTACTAAATTCTCCTCTAAAGAGGAAAGAATTATTCTGTATATAGGTTCAAATACGGTTGCGCGCAGTGAAGCACCGTCTAAGGAAAATCCATACTCTCCGCGTTTGCTTGCAGCTGCAGGATAGTGGGTTTTAAGCCACTCTGTAAATGGTCTTCCCGGAGAGAAATCAACTATGTTGTCATCAATATTTTCTGAATATTGCAGCTTTCTCCAGGCATTTTCAAATTCCATAGCACCCACTGGGTTGTCATTCCTGAAATTCTTATAAAGCAAGACTGGAGAATCCTCATTATATACTCCCTCCACTAAATAACCACAGAAGAAACTAATGAAAGCGTGGTCAATATCATTTCCTCCAGCGCGTTCACTTGTAGTTGGGTCTTTTTCAGCTTTTGTGGACTTTATCTCATCGAACGTTTCTGATCCATCTTCGTTACGTGATTCTTTCATCACACAGATATCAACTGTTCCACCACCTAAATCAACTACAAGAGAATAACGGTCTTTAACAAAATCAAGGTCTGCTTTGCCGGATAGATTTATGCCAATTAAAGCACATTCCGGCTCAGATAAAAGAGTCACTTGATTACCAAATACGGAAGATGCAATTTCTTTAATAATATTGACTGCTCCCCGATTCCAAATTGCTAGTCCTGGCACAGTTATTGCCCAATTAATGTCACTTTTGGAAATATACAGACCTGCATCAGAAGATTTTTTTAAACTTTCCTTTAAAATGACTAGAAAGAATATATGAAGGATTTTTTTTAATGGTATTCGAGTGCCATCGCTTGCTAAACAAGTAGCTGAATTTGGATCGGTATTGACCTTATATAAGGCCATCTTTGGATGTTCAATTCTTATCCACTCATTATTATTCATTACGAGAGGAAGAACTTTCTTTATCTGATTTTGACACCATATAAAATTCGCAGATTGTAAATTGTCTTCATCATGAAATACGCATGAATAAATATTGATATCTGTTTCAGAAACAGATGACTTCATGATTAGATCTCGCTTAATCCAAAAGACCGAAGGCTGTTTGGTAAAGCCAGTATCACCATCTTGACGGTGTATGTAAATTAAATCCGAAGGATTATAATCTTTGCCAATCGAGGTATTTAGGATAGCCCCCGAATTTGAAGAGCCGAAGTCCAACGTTATATATGCCATATTATCTAATCTAACGATAGTAATTTAGAATCAAGTTTCGTAATTTGTCGACCTGTCATAAATGGACGAACACTTTTGCGGAAGCGTTCATCATTATCAAAATTATCAATGTAGAAGTCAAGAAGGTTTGTTGTATCCCAAGAAGAAACAATAGTGGCATCTGCTCCTAACTGAATACACTTGGAAACAAGAGAATCTCTAATAGTCAGTTCATGTTCATGTTGTAGTCTCCCCTCGACTCCAAGTAGCTTCATAACTTTCTCCTTTTGCATTAGACGGAGTGGAGCTTCGTTGGGAAATTCTTGACTTAAACGTAAATAGGTACGTTCATACATTTCACCAAACGTTTCAAGAAGTTCCTTTCTTACATACGGCTCAAAATATCGATTGTAGATATAAGGGAATTGTGGTTCTACGTCATTAGCCAATAGGTGGTGAGTGTCAGATATGGCGGATATCATCATACCGGTCGTAGCGGAAATAGTATCAGCAATTCCTTGCACGTCTGAAGGACTTATGTACATTAGCTTGCAGTAATCGCCAAGTTCGTCAAGTACATCCGAATAACCATATTTTGCAATTTCATTAAGCCTTTTCTCAATTCTACTTGATAGATTAAGTTGCTCAAAGATTTGAACATTGTGCTCAGCCATAGCCTTTTGCTCCTTGACTACTTTATGGTCGTTTTCAATCTTATTAAATGTTTCAAGCGATTTTTGAGAACGGTCATAAGCAGCAAGCGCCAACAGTGAATTCAAATCTAAAGGAATTGGCAATTCTTGTCTACTATGTATTTGAGATGAATATCCGATACCCCAACAAGAAAACATAAGTTTGATAGTCTTGCCGTCAAAACGAGGTTCAACGACAATCGTAGGCATCTCTTTTAAGAAGTAGAAGAGTTCATCGGCAGCATGAAGTCCTCCTCGAACGTTTTTATTCCATGCCGCAGAATAAAAAATAACAGGACGTTCACTATTTCTGCTATATTCATTCACAAACACGGACTCAAGAGATGAATAGACAGAGTCGAATACCTGTGCTGCTAGTAATTCCTTTCCACTTACTCGAGTATCAACATACATTGGTGTAATAAACACGTTTAATGGCTTAGATATATTTATAGAGTCAAATAGTTCATCTATCTCCTTGGTGTCAAAAGATTTATTATTATTCCCAAGCAGAAATGACACATCTATACCATTGTTCTCCAAAAGAACTAAAGGAGAAATATTTAATGGAAAATTTCTTATGGCATCTTGGATTAGGGTATGTCTAAGAGTATAATGTGCATTCTTCTCGGCAACTAGCATATGAGAGTGTCGATTAATCAATGCGATTTGGGCTTGACCACGAAGATTATCAGCTTGAAGCTTTGCCTGGAACTCTTCACGCAATTCTTCTAACTCTCGCTGTCGCGTTGCAGTGTGTTCTGCTTGCTTGTATGCTTTAGTAGAATGATAAGGAGTGATGCGTTCTCCTATGGCTGTAATACCTTTACCAACAGTACGTGCAGCAATGATTCCACATGCAATCTTAGCTGCTCCAGTCAATGCTAAAATAAAAGACATATCATCTAGAAATCTTATTGTTATTTTTATCTATGGTCGGCAAATCAGGACGGCAAAACATATTAGTTTTACTACTGGAAGACGTCTGATTATTATGAGTAGACGAATACTTATTCTTATTTGACGTGTTTTTGTCACTTATCGCACTTGAAATAGAACTCACACTACCATTTGAAGTAGAAGAGCTAGAATTACTGCTAGACTTCGACAACTGTCTATATAATGCGCATAAAGCGATTATTCCGATTGAAATTGGTTCCATATATCTCTAATTATAAAAGTGTTACCATAAAATTATTAGAATCATCCCACGCATCCTCAAAGACTTCCATATCATAGCCAACTGCAAAGTCTCCAGTTCCAGGGTCTATAAGGTTTACCGTGCCGCTAGAGAAGTCATCGTTGAAATCTATGCCACCGACAATCAATGCGTGATCAGCACACCTGCCACAGATTATATCTTCAAGTTTTTCATCTATACTAGGATTCCAAAGTTCTCCAGAGTCAACCCCAACAATCACAGGATGACCTTTTGAAAGTTCAATCATGAGATTGAACATGTTCCCATGCAATTGTTTTTGCACCTCCAGTCCATGTGCTTCCATAAGTTTACCTACATCTTCCATCGGTGTACCAAATCCTGGTTCATACCATCCTTTATTTATTGCTTCTTCCCGGAGGTCCCATTCGGACACATCTAATCCAACCGCATTCATTACAATCTCCTGAGACTTAATTGCACATGTATCTTCAAACTGCTGCAAGACTTTGTCCGAAGATATATCGTAGGTGGGCAGTCCAAACTTTGTATTTTTTATATCATTCATTTCCATTACTAAATGTCAATTGAATCATTATTGAACATATCCTCGCAATCATCGTGCGATTCTATCTCTATAGATTGATCTGTACTAAACAAACTATCATTATCCGAGAAATTATTTTCTAATAGCAATTCTGGAGAGGAAAAGTCTGCTAACAAATCATAGTCCAACTCATTGGTAAAAATATCAGAAGAACAAGCCGTTGCCAAGTATCCTTCGTGAAAATTGCCGTTCACTAATTCATCGTCAATTTTAGGCACAAAATCATCTGAAAGAATATGATGATATGAAGGGTCAGAGATTTGTGATTCTATATTCTCTAATATGGAATCTTTTTCTCGTAAAATGTTATCTACAAATTCTGATAATTCACAGTTTTCTGATACTGCAAATTCTATTTGAGTGATTTCGCATATATCTGCATTTCCCTCGACATATGCACCGAGCATTTCTTCAGAGACGGGTAGGTCTTGGATACGGTCGAATTTTGCGAGAAGTTCGTCGTCAATCATATCAAGCCCTCCTTTCTCAGTGCTTCACAATATTGAGCTTTGGCTCTTTTGTGCATATTGTAGTAGTTGGCCATTGTTACGGCTAACAACATCGCGGTTTCTTCGTTGCTCTTTTCATCGACATAGCGGAACTCAATCAACTGGCGGTAACGTTGATTGGGCATCATATAGAGTATTTTGCGAACGTCTTCCATGTCGATGCGATGGGTGTTTTCGATTAGAGAGTCATCATCAGGCATATTTCTATCACTAACCACTTCAGAACCTCTATCAATTTCCATACGCCGGGCATAGAGTTGATGGCAATAGTTTTCTACGACAACCTTTAGCCACATAGTCAAAGTGCATCGAAAGCCGAAAGCAGCGAGTTTAGAGATACCGGTCTTTTTTTGCGGTATCATAATGTAGAGATATATCTCATTGATAAGTTCGAAACACGTTTGGCAGTCAGTATAATATTTGTCGTAGATTGCTTTAAACAACGGATAGCACTTCCGATACAGGAACTCTTTCGTAACGAAAGTGTCCCTGTTCAAAATCGCTTGAACGATTTGTTGGTCGGTAAGATTTGCTATGTCCATTGAGTCTATCTCGGGGTAAGACCCGTTGAGTGATTGGTTTAATAGTTCCCGATAGACTCATCCGGATTCGGGTATGTATATGAAAAAAGCGTGAGAGTCTGTACCTGTTGCTCTTCCAACTGATTGAGGCTCTCGCATTTGCCCGTTTGTGTAGAAAGAGCAACGCCGAAGTCTCACGCTGTATGATATGGTGTTAGGATAACACAGGGTTATCCTTGTTATATCATACCGAAAGACATCTACCGTTGCTAATTCTTGACACAAACTATGAATTTGCGAGATTCCAATCAGTCAAGAATAAGCGTTGATAAAC
>CAYVZJ010000001.1:0-81724 GCA_964456155.1 uncultured Sangeribacter sp. | reverse complement strand
AATAAACGTAGATATAGGGATCGGGACACGGCGGTACTTCCTTATCACAAGAATATAAAGAAGACACGAGCAGGGCGGCTACGGATATGAGAAATATATTGTTTCGTTTCATTTGTTAATTATATGTTTCATTTGTTAATTGTATAATGTGTTAATAAAATATTATGCGAGTTTAATATACCACTTTACCTTCGCCGAACCAGTTGTTGCCTTGCAGCGAGATGATGTGGATATCATCGGTCTGTGGAAGCGTGAACGTCGCGTTGAGTTCAGGAGAATAGGCTTCCTGTATGCCGTCCACACTATACACATAAACGCAGCCATTCACATTTTCAGGAGCAGCTACGGTCAGTTCACCGGTGATATCATTTAGAACGATATCTACCGGAAGACCCATCACAGGACCGTGACCTATTGAGCCGGTGCCACCTCCACCTTTCTTTTTAATTAAAATCGTAATGGAGGTGGTGTCTGCTTGCAAACTTACTGCCGGAAACAACAGTAAACCGAGCAAAAAAATTAAGATAATTTTCTTCATTTTTTAGATGGATTTGTATTAATATTTCACTTGCAAAGTTAGCAAAAATACCGTCTAACATCCAAATTAATTATCTAATATTTTAAAATGTCATCTATTTGATTGTTAATGTTTTACCAAATTATTTTAACCCTCTTATCTAACGACTGTCCAAAATCATCTAACGACACTTCGGTCACACCCGAATTTAGACCCCCTTTTCACAAAAAATGACCCTACTTTGACCCATAAAAGCCGTCCTTGAAACCAAGAATCTTTCAACCCAAAATGCTAAAGCTCCAATTACACTACTGCGGAAAAGTGGCCGCTTGGCACGAAGAATGATTGACACAGAATGACCGTGATTAAAATGAGCAAATGGACAGATTTGTAATTTTATGAGATATTTATTACATTTGCGTTATGGAGCAGAAGAAGATTATCAAATATCCCGTGGGTGTCCAGAGTTTCAAGGAAATTCGGGAAGGTGGATATACGTATGTGGATAAGACTGCATTTGTCTATGAATTGATGCAAGGTAAATACTATTTCCTGTCGCGTCCGCGCCGTTTCGGCAAAAGTCTGCTGCTCTCTACTATCGAAGCATACTATCTTGGGCGCCGCGATCTCTTCAAAGGGCTTGCTCTCGACTCTCTTACCGATGATTGGGAGCCGCATCCCGTGCTACATCTTGATCTAAACAACAGTACGTTTTCTTCCGCACAGGATTTGGAAATTCTCTTTGACTATCATCTCAATAGTTGGGAGAACACCTATGGTATTGAATCTATAAGTGATAAAAGCAAAACCACTTCAAGCCTGAGATTTGCCAATATCATCAAGACTGCTTACGAGAAAACGGGCAAGAAGGTGGTGATACTTGTCGACGAGTATGACAAGCCGCTGCTGAACACTATCCACAGGCCGGAATTAGCCGATATCTACCGCTCCCAGCTGAAGGCTTTCTATGCCAACCTCAAGACGATGGATCCATACATCGAGATGGCCATGCTCACCGGGGTGGCTCGTTTTTCAAAAGTCTCCATCTTCTCCGACCTCAACAATCTCCGCGATATATCCTTTGAACAGAAATTTTCTGCTATCTGCGGAATTACTTCGGAAGAGGTGGACCAATACTTCAAAGCCGGCATTGAAACACTTGCTCTAAGTATTAAAAAAACATATCAAGAAGCTCGTGAAATTCTGAAATACAATTATGATGGTTACCATTTCTGCAAAAATTGTCCGGATATTTACAATCCTTTCAGTCTGGTAAGCGCCTTTGCCAAAGCAGATATCAGTGATTTCTGGTTTGATAGTGGCACACCAACATATCTTGTGCGTCTGCTTGAAAATGATTTTCTCGATTTTAGAGAGATTTCTCCCTCATACATTGACAGGTCAGAACTCGAATCAGCGGGACTCTTGAGTGAAAATCCGCTGCCTGCTTTCTATCAGACAGGATATCTCACCATAAAGGATTATGACCGAGATCTTGACCGGTATACTCTTGATTATCCCAACAAAGAGGTAAAGCAGGGATTTCTAAAGTTTCTGATGAAGAAATACATCCCTATAACTTCTTCGGCAAGGGGTTTTGCCGTCACTGATTTCGTGGTGGCTGTCCGCGATGGCGAGCCTCAGACGTTCATGCGCAAGATGGAGAGCCTTGTAGCCTCAGTGCCTTACAGTGAGAAGGGTGCGTCAGAATCACATTTTCAGAATGTGATATACCTGCTATTTACTCTTATGGGATATTTCTGTCAGACGGAGGTGCGTACCTCCGACGGACGCATTGACCTGCGTGTGGAGACCGACAGATATATCTACATCTTTGAATTCAAGATAGACTCCACCTCCGAGGCCGCAATGGAGCAGATCCGCGAAAAGAAATACTGGCTGTCAGAGGCCGAAAGCGGCAAGCAGATCTACCTCATAGCAGCCAATTTCAATACCGACACGGCACGACTTACACCGCCCATCATCGAACGACCATAATATGCGTCAACCTCTCATAATTAGAAAAGAAAATCCAGAGGCAGACGCATTTGGCAGGTATTGTCTTCTCTAATATGGCATTCGGCCCGATCGGAAATTCTGTTCAGGATTGTTTCTTGTTCTTGTGAGGTGTGAGGAGTTTCACGATAAGTATAAAGGTCACTACCACTGTACATACGAAGCAGTATGATTCCAAAATGGATATAAGACATTGATAAGGTGTCATAACGTATTCAAGTTAGGATGTTACTTTTTACTTTTCTTGCCGTCCTTGTTCCAACCCATTCGGGCGTATAGCCAGATGATGCAATAATTGACTGCGATGGCCACCATTGCCAAGTCCACAATCCAAGCGATAACATTCCAGATTGTGATGTCTCCTGTAAACTGTTGTAATATCATAGATTAAAATATTTAAAGTTATAAGAAGTCCGGAGGACGTGGCGGTTGCGGCATTGTCAGTAGGACATTCAGGAAACAACGCCGCTTTCCGCTACGCCCTCCGGATAATTCACTCTATCTTGTGATTACATCTTTTTTTGGGTTTGGATAGATTATATGACCTAATCTGCCATCTTCTTCTCTGTCTTACCGGCAGCCTTCTCTATATAGATTTCTCCTTTGTGAAGGGCGTCGGGAGAGGATATCGGCATCCCGGAGAGATTATACAGCGCAGGATTGACCGTGCCGGCCTCCTGAATTACACTCTGCACGCCTGAGCTATCAACCTCCACAATCTTGAAGCCTTGCCAGAAACCGGACATAAACGGAGATGTGCCGTCACTGTTACGGATGCGTGGCACTCTCAGCACGCATTTGCCCTTGTCTACGGAGTTAAAGCAATTCTCCACATTCAGTGTCGGACGGGTCTCAATGGTTATCTCTTCTATTTCAGGACAGTCATTGAAACAATCCTTCATGTCATATATGTATTTTCCGATCTTTACGCTTTTCAGATGAGTGCATCCATTGAAGCAATTCTCTCCGAGATGCTCCAGTCTTGCGGGTAGCGAGACTGCGGAAAGATGCGTGAAGTCATTGAAATTATCATGATATATGGCATTCGTCCCTGCGGGAAACTCGATTGTTTCAAGTGGATAAAATCCGAATCCATCTTGAGTATCGGCGTTAATAGCGTCAGGAAGAATGTATGTCAGAGATCCGGGAAATTTCAGCTCCTTGAGATTCCACGTATAATTCAAAGCTCCTGTTCCCAGTGTTTCGAAAGTATCATTGAAGTCAATTGTCCTTACATTCCTGAACACATCCCCGTCCATGAATCTCAGATAAGCCGGAAGTCTGACATCCCTACCGGACAAATTGGCATTTCTAAGTCCTACGACTTTGTATACCTTTCCTTTATACTCCACGCAGTCAGGAAGCATGTCGTCTGTTATCGGAGTGCCGGGTAATTCAGGCTGCTCCTGCGTCAGTATCACCTCATCCTTGTCATCTGAGATAAATAATACCTCGAATGAACAATTGTCGAGTAAAACGTATACCCTGTCGGTGGGATGTTCCCGGCTAAAATACCATACACTTCCACCATCAAGAAAATTTCCGGGCATTCCTCCCTGATATGTTCCGTCTTCATTTACAGCAGGCAAAATAGGCTGTATACTTTCGTGTGCCTCTACAATCTTGTCATTAGCAGAAAGCATACTGCCAATACATATCAAGCATGCCAAAACCGAAAGTCTCTTAATTCTTTTATTCATATCAAAAAATTGTTATTTCATTATTTTAGAGTCCACAATCTCTCCATTATTTTTCAGTACAATAATTGAAAATGACGACGTCTTCGGCATAAAAATTTCTTCATCTGTAACGCTCTGTTTATCGATAACATTGCCATAAACATCGTAAACTTCAATTATATTGTTCTCATTCCAATCTTCAACTGTAATTTGATAATTATTACCATTGTCCACGATAGATGATAAGGATGGTGTAGGTAAAGAATTGAAGCCGATGACATCCTCCATAAGAACAGGTACATATCCCTCTCCTATAACAGATATTTTATCGTTACCCGGAATACACAATTCGGGACCCCATAATTTTAAATTTTCTTGATATTCCGTAAAACCATCATCTCCGGCTATCACTATTCTAACTCTCTCAGTATTTGCCATATTGTTGCCTGTCATAATATCCAAGATATTAATCTTTTTGGGCTTCTGAATATAGACTTTAAGAGTAGGATCGCCCAAACAATGGTATACATCGCGGTTATATCGGAAATAGTTAGTATTTATCTCGGGAAGAGTAGGAATCATATTAGCCTGATCCCACATGACAGCCCGACCAATATCCAATATTCTACCAATCGTATAGACCTTATCTTTTGAACATCCCCACAGTCCCACCGGATCTCCGTTTGGTATGGTAAACTCAAAAAATTCAGTTGGAAACATCGCTTCAAAAAGTCCGGCTGTCATATAATCATTATATAGCGATGTAGATTCTTCATTAGAGCCAATGGTTGCAATTGCACCTCCGTTCTCTTTGAATAATAGCGACTCACATAATGAATAATCAGTGGAAGTATACGAATTTCGCGGACTGTAAAAAATACCAGAAAGACAGTTTGTGCTAAATACAAACGGTAAAGTAGATTTGTTGGTAAGTTTTGCCACATGTTCCGGCTTAAACCACATATTTGTCCACGCTTTGACACCACCATGACCTCTACATAAAATATAGGCAGCGCCGGCATTGATATTGGTTACTATGTCATTAGCGGTAGAGTTCCATTTAAAACCGGCGGCTCTCAAAGATGCGGGAATTAAAGAGCCATCAGGATACTTTTGGGGCACAGCTCCAGGCTTGGCGTAGTATACCTTTTTAACATTGTAATCTAATTTATCCATTACATCCGCAATTTTCTCTGATGTCCATATAAAGTTACGGTCATCCATACTATCTTTACTATCCCATTCAGATATATGAAGTCCGGTTTTAAAGAACTGATTATTCAACAGCGGAGGATTTTTTTCATAATTTATAGTTTTGTCTACCAAGATTTTTGCATCCGCTAAAGTGTGAGCAGGAATGCGTCCTACAGATATGTCAGCCCATTCATCATCCTCATCATCTAAACAGCCATAATAGAAATCTGTGTATGGAGTTATATATGAACTTCCTACTTTAGCGGTGATTGGACTTTTCATTGGACTAATCACATATCCTCCTCCAAATAGAATTACATATTCCAAATATCTATCGTTATCATATTGTTGTTTTATAATATTATAGACATTGGTGGAATTGAGGAGATGAGAATCCATGGCTGGAGTATAAACTTTTACTGAATAGCCCATTCTCTGTTTCCATTTTGCCAACCGCTCAGCCTCAGACTTAAACTTAATAGGTGTGACAATGAGAATAGATTCTGCACGTTTTGGTGGTTGATAAATAGATCCTAAAGGCATTATTTCATTATCACCTTCAAAAATGGGAATGGTAAGATTATGCCTGTAAAAATCCGTATCTATTGAATGGATGTTTCCCTCTGAGTTAGCAATTCTTCTTGTTTTTTGGCTTGATAAGAAGGGTATTTCTATATGCAGCTGCTTGCTAATCAAGAATTGGTTGTTTGAAAAGTCATAACGAATTGGCATAATGAGTACCGATGCCAATTGTCTGTCACGGTATATACCGGTTTGTACAACATTAAACGAACTCGCAGGCCAAATCTCATTTGTATCTAAATTAAAATTTTGAGAACAAACTTCCCCCGTGGATTCCCATATTAATTTTGCAGCAGGTCGGCATATACCATTGAGAGTGTCCACAGTCTCTGTGATGATTGGCTCACCGAGACACATGCCGGCAGGAACTTCGAATTTTTCCATACGTTTGGGCAGTGTCGGCAGTCCGTCACCAATTACATCGCCGAAGCCGGGAAGGCTGAAGGTGATAGTGTCACCTGCTACATTTGTTGTCATGTCTGACAAATCGTAGGTAAAGGAAATGCCTGATTCCGAATAATCGAAATCTATCATCTTTCCCTGACCCTGTAGGGATAATAAGACTATCCCAAAAATCAAAAGTCTCTTCATGATAGTTTCGTGTCTGTTGGTTAATTATTGTTTATTGATTTATTATCTTTGTCTTTGTATATCATTTATTCTTTCGACCGCCCGAAGGTGTTCTCTACTCTATAGGTCATTCTTACGTGCTACTTTGGTTTTAGGGTTGAGTATTATTTTCCACCGGCAGCGCCTGAGCTGATTTGGGTCGGTTCCTGGATATCTATGTTGCGATTTACTTTCTTACCATAGCCGAATGTATAAGTGAGATTGAAGGAGAAACTACGTCCTCTTTGGCGGTAAGCGTCTTCATTCATATAATAATCATAGATGGAGGAAAAGGTCTGGGTAGTATACGTACGGAAGATGTTGCTTACATTAAAGCTTGCATACAAATCGCCATTGCCATAAGAGATACCGGCATCCCATCGGTCAGGACGATACTGATAATCGTGGCCTCCGGATGAAATGGCCTTCTGTGGGGTGACGTATGAGACGTTGAGATTGAAATTCCCGAGACTGTAATTGACGTTGCCGTTGAAATTAAATGTATTGAGCGTACGTGACATGCTTCCTGCGCTGTTGCTATGAAGCCTTACCTCCGGCGAGAAGTTAAGACGCAGATTTCTATGGAGAAGGCTGGAACTGAGATTAAGCGAAAAAGTCCATGTTCTGTCCGTGCAAAGTCGGGTCTGTGAAATGAGTCCTCCCATATCTTCGGGAGCAGGCTGATAGTCGCTGAAAGGATAGTTCCAGTCAATATAACGGATATTAAGAGTAGGTGTAATCCATTCGGCGGGCATCCATGTCTGTTGAAGCCCCCACGTAAATGTATACTCGTTGGCCAGGTCGGGATTACCCTTGCTCCACATCAATTCGTTAAGACGCTGCAACACCTCGTTGGCCTGTGAAGCTCCTGCCATCCGGGTGCCGTAGTTGGCATATACGCTCAGAAATGCCTTGTCAGACTGATACCAATCGGAAGCAAGATAGAAATAAGGATTTACCGAGGTGTCATGGCCGGCTTCTCTTATAGAGCGCACGTCAATCGTAAATCCCGGGATGGCATTGATATAAAAGTTCTGTCGGGGTCGCCAGAACCATCTTACAGCCATCTTTGACATAGACATGCTTTGGTGAGAGGCTTGGTCGTATGTGCCGTTATATTGAATGGAGTATATGTTGGCCGATTCGGATAATTGGAGCTGAATATTAGTCTTGGGATTGAAGAAGTAGGTAATCAGCGCATCGGCCATTACGTTGTGAGCATTTTCTGTATGGCCGTTGAGGATTGGCTGTAAGTCAGCAGTCTGACTGGAGCTTTCTCTCTTATTCCGGGCAAACCCATAATGCCAATCAGTAATAAGTTGCCACTTCTGTGAGAGGGCAAAAATATATTTTCCCGATATCTGGGGAGACAAGGAGCGGCTTGAATAGTGACTCCGGGAATAGTCGGAATTGAAGAGTAGAGGCGTCCATGTCATGGAGCCAATATCGTTATTATTTGATTTATTCCATGATAGTGATACGGTGTGGACGAGTCTTATTGTCTTGTCATCAGTATAGACAGCGTTGAATGCAGCATTTACATTATCATATTTCCAGGCGGTCGTAGAAATATTTTCGCTGGAAATACGGTCATATTTATTGCCGTCATACCATACGTCATTGTATGTTTGGGAGGTTCGCTCTTCATTGTCACCCTCTTTCTGATTGAAGACGCTTGCATTAACCTGAAGGCCGTAGGTCATTCGTTTGTAAGTAAGCTTGGAAGCCACGTTATATCTTGAACTGTAAGGCAGGAAAGACTGATTGGTCATAGCTCTTGTCACTCCTCCGAGCGCGTATTCGGTCACGATGAAATTTACCACCGAGGGATAACCCTTATACTTAGGGTCGGCAGGATTTTCAAAATATTCTACCCGTGTGACGTTTTTCGGCCAGAAAGTGGATAGGTCAATTCCGGTAGCTTCAAAGCCGTTGATGAAAACAGCGACCTTGTCACCCTTCAGATTGGTCATTTCGCCCTTATTATCTATCCTGATATAGGGTATATTAATCTGTTGTATTAAAGTCTGTGGTGAGTTTGCCCGGTTTTTCTCTTTGCGTGTAGGCATGAACACAACATGGTCTTTCTCTATCCACGCATTCTTTGATTCTACCACCAATTCCTGAAGATACGTAGGAATTGTATCCGCATCCTCTTCAGCCTTGACCGCTAAAGCAGATGATATCATTATCATCAGACAGATGTATTTTGAGTAGTTTTTCATCATATCAATTTATATTCTGGGTTAAAAATATAAAAGTGTGAGTGATTACAAATATAATTTGAATAAACCGGAATTCAACAAAAAGACCTATCAAAAATGTCAAGAATTTTGGCATTAATAATATTATCATCATAATTGTAGGTGCATCGATTGCCGTTGGTGCGTGCCTCGTAGGCTCTCTGTCTGCATCCACCTTGACAGATTGGAGCTATCCGACAATTATGACATACTTCTTTTGAAAATTTGGCTGTTGCTCGATCTCCATATACCGGCTGATCATATTCAATCTCACCGGTAGCATGGAGCATGCCAATTCTATTGGCAGAAATAAAATCCCGCGCAGTACAACCGAATACTTCTCCGTTATAATTTATAAGAACATGATTTGTTTTATCACCATAGCATGATTGAGTAAAATCTCGGTAAATAAAAGCCGATACCTTAAAACCCTCTGTGCGGAATTGACTCTTGATTTCACCAATTATTTCATCGGTCTGGTCAAGGTGATTGTCACGCTCTTGCCATACTCGGTGGAAATCAAATACCATATAATCCCTTAAATCAGGATTAAGTTCACTGAAATATTTGGTTATATTTTGTATACTGACAGCATTCTGTCTTGTATAATTAATTCGGACAATGACAGAAATCCTATTGGAGACAAGCAATTTGATGTTTTCTATTATTTTTAAAAAACTTCCTTCGCCACCTTTTGAAAACCGGGTCTTGTCATGATGTTCCATATCTCCATCCAAAGTAATTTGGAATGACGTTCTGTAGCCTCTAAGAAACTTAATTATTTCTTCTGTTATTAAATTACCGTTTGATGTAAAATTAACTGCCAAAGAAACATCATGTTGCTTACATAGTAATCCCAATTTATGTATTAAAGGTTTGACCACTGTATCAAAGCACAATAGCGGTTCGCCTCCAAAGAAACCTAAATTAAATTCTTTGAGTTCTGTCAGCCGATTGAATGTATTCTCAACAAAACGAATCACACTTTCAATAGTCTGTTCCGACATACGAGACTCTTTCTGATGATTTTCGTAACAATACCAACATCTGAAATTACAATCAAGTGTGGGATTTATATTGAGTTGAAATAATGAAGAATCATTGTCAATTTTAAAAATCTTATCCTTTAACCATTTGACTTCGTCTACATCATCATCAATCAGCACTTTTGATGTTATCAATTCTTGTCTAATAGCTTCATCGCCTTGTGCCCATTGCAAAAGATTATCGTAATTAATCTCACAATTTAAATCTTTCAATATATGAAATGTCTGGGTGCTGGCACTAAAGATTAGCTTTGTATTCTCCCCAATTGGCAAAATGCTTGTATATCGGCTTAGTTTCATTGATTTAGGTTCTCATTGTTTGTTTCCCCCCATCTCATAATTAGTGAGGATTACTTTTAGTGACACTCGGTTATTCCACCAATGTTCGAACCGCCACATATATTTGGATTGGAAGGCCGTGTCGGATTTCTGCACGAATTACCACTGCCATCTGATCCGTTTCGGGAAAAATAACATTGGCTCATGTTGGTACATGCACCATCATTTGTGGAATAGTCACAATCACCGGGATTCATACAATTTCCTGCGTTGCTCGAATTTTCTATCGTACCACCGACAGATAATGTTGTGAACTTACCACTCTCGTTTACAACATCAGCAGGCAAGGAGTTATAAACTCCTTAATTTTAAGTAATTTATTCATTTTATAAAAATTTAAAGATTCGGGCAATATTACCCATTTATATTTTAGTTAAAATGTCAGTTTAGTAATAAAGTGATTAGTATACCACCTTTGCTTCGCCAAACCAGTTGCTACCTTGCAGCGAAATGATGTGGATGTCATCGGTCTGTGGAAGAGTGAACGTTGCATTGAGCACAGGAGAGTAGGCTTCCTGTATTCCGTCCACACTATACACATAAACACATCCATTCACATTTTCAGGAGCAGCTACGGTCAGTTCACCGGTGTCATCGTTTAGAGTGATAACGACTGGTAGCCCCATCACAGGACCGCGACCTATTGAGCCGGTTCCACTCCCACCTTTCTTTTTAATTAAAATCGTAATAGAGGTGGTGTCTGCTTGCAAACTTATTGCTGGAAACAACAGTAAACCGAGCAAAAAAATTAAGATAATTTTCTTCATTTTTTAGATGGATTTGTATTAATATTTCACTTGCAAAGTTAGCAAAAATACCGTCTAACATCCAAATTAATTATCTAATATTTTAAAATGTCATCTATTTGATTGTTAATGTTTTACCAAATTATTTTAACCCTCTTATCTAACGACTGTCCAAAATCATCTAACGACACTTCGGTCACACCCGAATTTTACTCAAAATCACCCTGATTTTGCCCCACAAAACCATCCCTGAATCTAAGAATTTTTTCAACAAAAAATTCTTAACGCTCCAATTATCCCCCTATTGGAAAGTGGCCGCTTGGCACGCAGAATAATAGACACAGAAAGAAGGTGAGCAAATGGACAGATTTGTAAATCTCTGAGATTATTATTACATTTGCGTTATGGAGCAGAAGAAGATTATCAAATATCCCGTGGGTGTCCAGAGTTTCAAGGAAATTCGGGAAGGTGGATATACGTATGTGGATAAGACTGCATTTGTCTATGAATTGATGCAAGGTAAATACTATTTCCTGTCGCGTCCGCGCCGTTTCGGCAAAAGTCTGCTGCTCTCTACTATCGAAGCATACTATCTTGGGCGCCGCGATCTCTTCAAAGGGCTTGCTCTCGACTCTCTTACTGATGATTGGGAGCCTCATCCGGTGTTGCATCTTGACCTCAACAATAAGGAATACAAGGATGAAAAATCATTAGCGGAGCATCTCCATACTAATCTCTTATTATGGGAAGAGCTCTATGGCGATGAGCGCAAAGAAGGGAGTCCGGAGGAACGGTTTGCTTACATCATCCGTAGGGCTTACGAGATAACCGGCAAGAAGGTGGTGATACTTGTCGACGAGTATGACAAGCCGCTGCTGAACACTATCTACAGGCCGGAATTAGCCGATATCTACCGCTCACAGCTGAAGGCCTTCTACGCCAACCTCAAGACGATGGACCCTTACATCGAGATGGCCATGCTCACCGGGGTGGCCCGTTTTTCAAAAGTCTCCATCTTCTCCGACCTCAATAATCTCCGCGATATATCCTTTGAACAGAAATTTTCTGCCATCTGCGGAATTACTTCGGAAGAGGTGGACCAATACTTCAAAGCCGGCATTGAGAAATTGGCACAATGTCTGGATGTTTCAGTAGTGGAGGCGCGGGAACGACTGAAAATAAATTATGATGGATACCATTTCTGCAAAAATTGTCCGGATATTTATAATCCCTTCAGTCTGGTGAATGCTTTTGCAAAATCAGATATCAGTGATTTCTGGTTTGATAGTGGCACACCAACATATCTTGTGCGTCTGCTTGAAAATGATTTTCTCGATTTTAGAGAGATTTCTCCCTCATACATTGACAGGTCAGAACTCGAATCAGCGGGACTCTTGAGTGAAAATCCGCTGCCTGCTTTCTATCAGACAGGATATCTCACCATAAAGGATTATGACCGAGATCTTGACCGGTATACTCTTGATTATCCCAACAAAGAGGTAAAGCAGGGATTTCTAAAGTTTCTGATGAAGAAATACATCCCTATAACTTCTTCGGCAAGGGGTTTTGCCGTCACTGATTTCGTGGTGGCTGTCCGCGATGGCGAGCCTCAGACGTTCATGCGCAAGATGGAGAGCCTTGTAGCCTCAGTGCCTTACAGTGAGAAGGGTGCGTCAGAATCACATTTTCAGAATGTGATATACCTGCTATTTACTCTTATGGGATATTTCTGTCAGACGGAGGTGCGTACCTCCGACGGACGCATTGACCTGCGTGTGGAGACCGACAGATATATCTACATCTTTGAATTCAAGATAGACTCCACCTCCGAGGCCGCAATGGAGCAGATCCGCGAAAAGAAATACTGGCTGTCAGAGGCCGAAAGCGGCAAGCAGATCTACCTCATAGCAGCCAATTTCAATACCGACACGGCACGACTCACACCGCCCATCATCGAACGACCATAATATGCGTCAACCTCTCATAATTAGGAAAGGTGTCATGATGTTTGTATATTAGGATGTTACTTTTTACTTTTTTTATAATCAAGCGTGTTTTATAGTTAAAATTTTTGTGCAAAGATAATACGCAAACCCACATAAGTGCAAATTTAAAAGTCTAAAAACGCATTTTATAATACATTGTATTTCAATAATATACAAACTATTTTACACCCCTAAAAGTCTAAAGTGCAAATTAAAAGTCTAAGTTGGCAAATTAGAGGCCATTTCAGCAGACGCAGTTACTGCCTGGGTGCATAAATTCCTGCCGTATCGAGTTGCTATAGATTTTCACAAAAATAAAGGCTGCTCCGAATTGAGAGTGCGGAGCAGCCTTTTAAAGCTTATATGATAATTTTTACTCAAGCATTATTTTACGCAGGCACCGAAGTCGGCCTGAAGCATGTCGCCACGCTCCATGAGCGCTCTGTGAAGCGCAAAGCTTGCACTGAGGTCGTGAGGTGTATGACCACCGTTCTTTTCGGCAATTTTGAGATAATCCCAGAGAATCTCTCTATACATCGGATGAGCACAATTCTCGATAATAATCTCGGCGCGCTGACGCGGATCCTTGCCGCGAAGGTCGGCTACGCCCTGCTCGGTGACAAGCACCTTGACGGAGTGTTCGCTGTGGTCCACGTGACTCACCATCGGCACGATTGCAGAAATCTTGCCATCCTTCTGGATAGACGGACAGCTGAAGATAGAGAGGTATGCATTGCGGCTGAAGTCGGCCGAGCCACCGATACCGTTCATCATCTTGTTGCCTAATACGTGAGTGGAGTTGACGTTACCATATATATCCGCCTCAAGAGCGGTATTCATGGCAATCAGGCCGAGACGGCGCACCACCTCCGGATGATTGGAGATCTCACCGGGACGCATCAGAATCTTGTCACGGAAGAAGTCGATATTATCCATAAAGCGCATCATGGCGTCATCTGAGAATGTCAGGGCGCAGGTAGAAGCGAATTTACATTTGCCCTCTTCCATAAGAGCCATTACGGCATCCTGTATCACCTCCGTGTACATCTCAAACTGCGGAATATCCGGATTTTCACCCAGGCCGTAAAGCACGGCATTGGCTACATTGCCCACGCCGCTCTGGATGGGAAGGAATTCCTTGGGCATCTTGCCTTCACGCAGCTGCTGCGCGAGGAAATGACACACGTTGGCTCCGATACGCTCAGTCACCTCATCGGCTGCGGTAAAGGGCTTGATGCTCTCCGAAGCATTGGAGGGCACGATGCCGATAATCTTCTCCGGGTCAATCTTGATGACTGTGGAGCCGATACGGTCGCTGGGCTTATAGATGGGAATTTCACGACGGTGAGGGGGATCAAGAGGCACATAGTTGTCGTGGAAGCCGCGGAAGGAGGTCTTGTAATAACTGCTATACTCGATGATGACCTTCTTTGCCATCATGGCAAGCGTGGGGGTCATACCGAGACCGGCACCGAGGATGAACTCACCGTTGGGTGACATCTCCGTAACTTCAATCACTGCGACATCTATGTCGCCGAAGAAACCGTAACGCAAATCCTGCGACACATGGCTGAGGTGGGTATCAAAATAGTGCATCCCGCCTTTGTTGCACAATTTGCGTGCGTCAGGATGACTCTGATACGGCGTGCGGATGGCTATGGCATCTGCACGCGCCAACTCACCGTCAACATGATCGTTGGTAGAGGCGCCGGTAAACAGGTTGATCTTGAAAGGTTCGCCTTTTTCATGGAGTTCACGTGCACGTTTGGCAAGCGCGACTGTTACAACCTTCGGGGTTCCGGACGCTGTGAAGCCGGAAAATCCCACATTATCGCCATTTTTAATATAACTGGCAGCTTCTTCTGCTGTAATAAAAGGGATACTCATTTGTAACGTTTAGATTTTAATGGTATTTTTGCAAAAGTAATCATATTATCTGATTTTATTCTTATGAATGACATGTTTTTTTCAACCGAAAACGATAAAAATTGCACTTTTTCCAAAAAAGTGCGCATTGAGACCTACGGGTGCCAGATGAATGTGGCCGATTCGGAAGTGGTAGCCTCCATGATGCAGCTCGCCGGATATGACCTCACCGAGAGTGATGATGAGGCTGATGCGGTGCTGCTCAATACGTGCTCCATACGCGATAACGCTGAGCAACGTATCTTCGCCCGACTCAACCATTGGAATGCTTTCCGTCGCAAATCCGGGCGTAAAATGCTGCTCGGCGTAATAGGATGTATGGCCGAAAGACTCAAGGAGCAGCTCGTCAGGGATTATGACGTAGACATTGTGGCCGGTCCGGACGCGTATCTCGATATCCCCAATCTCGTGGGAGCGGCCGAGCAAGGTGAGAAGGCGGTCAATACCGTGCTCTCCA
Source organism: uncultured Sangeribacter sp. (assembly GCA_964456155.1). GTDB lineage: Bacteria > Bacteroidota > Bacteroidia > Bacteroidales > Muribaculaceae > Lepagella. Next base: position 66,385 of record CAYVZJ010000001.1, on the reverse strand, counting down.
CCACGGAGACTTACCGCGATGTCATGCCCCGACGCATCGGCAGCAACGGCATCAGCGGATTTATCTCCATCATGAGGGGGTGCAATAATTTCTGCTCCTATTGCATAGTACCTTATACTCGCGGCCGTGAGCGCTCCCGACATCCGGAGAGCATACTCCATGAATTGGCCGACCTGCGCGCCCGCGGCTTCAAGGAGGTGACGCTATTAGGTCAGAACGTGGACAGCTATCATCACACCGATGAAGACGGCTCTGTGACCGACTTCCCGGCGCTACTCACACTCGTGGCCGATGCGGCACCGGATATGAGAATACGCTTCACCACCTCTCATCCTAAGGATATGAGCGACGACACGCTCCGCACCATGGCTGCCCGGCCCAACATCGCCCGGCATATACATCTGCCCGTGCAAAGCGGCTCGGACTCCGTGCTCAAGAATATGAACCGCAAGTATACCCGCCAATGGTATCTCGACCGCATCAAGGCTATAAGGGAGATTCTCCCCGGAGCCGGCATCACTACTGATATGTTCACCGGATTTCATAATGAGTCGGAGGAAGATTTCCTGCAGACGCTTTCACTGATGCGTGAGGTGGGGTTTGACTCGGCTTTCATGTTCAAGTATTCGGAGCGTCCGGGCACGTTTGCGTCAAAGCATCTCCCCGATAATGTGCCGGAGGAAGTGAAGATAGAGCGCCTCAACCGCATGATTGCCCTGCAGAATGAATTGTCACTTCAATCCAATCTTAATGATGTGGGCAAGGAGTTTGATGTGCTTGTGGAGGGTCGCTCCAAAAAGAGTGCCGACGAATTTTTCGGACGTACCTCGCAGAATAAGGTAGTAGTCTTCCCGCGAGGTGAGTCGCGCCCGGGAGAGTTTGTACGCGTAAAGGTGACCGACGCCACCTCCGCCACCCTCCGCGGCCATCTCATATAACTTAAAGCAGACCCGTGCCTCGGAGAGGCAAAATTTCAATAACCGGGCACGTAGTGCCCGGATATAAAGAAGTCATACATCCATAAAAAAGTGTGTCCGAAACAGAGTTTCGGACACACTTTTTATCTCTTTCGCTATCTGCGATTACTTAGCGGGCGCTGACGGTGTAGCTGTGGGAGCCGGAGCCGTCGTGGTCTGCTGAGCCGGAGCATCGCTTATTGACGAACGATTGATCGGAGTCTTGATGGCAAAGGATGAAAGAATCGCTACCACACAAATAAAGATAGCAAGACCCCATGTAGCCTTTTCTATGAAATCGGTTGTCTTACGATAACCGAGATACTGGTTGCCACCTGAATAATCAGAAGCAAGGCCTCCGCCCTTAGACTTCTGGATGAGCACTACGCATATCAGCAATACGCATGCGAGCACGATGAGAATACTTAAAAATACGTACATATCTTTTTATTATTTTATTACACCAATATTCGACAGGTATGACCCCACGGAGTCCTACTTGCCGGCTGACTCTATTGCTATCAGCTTTTTTAAAAATCGTATTTGGTCTGCAAAGTAAATACTTTTTTCGCTATTTTTCAAATTTAATTCGCTAATTATCTCCAACGCCTTCTTATAATTGCGATTTTTTATCAATATTCGAGCAAAACTCTCTGTAAGGGCTGTGCTTTCCGACTCCGTCTGACGCTCGGGTTGACGCTCGGGCTCTTGGCTTTCCGCCGGCTCTGTCTGCTCTACCGCTTCCGGCAGTTCTGCGCCGTCTCCCGGCTCTTGGCTATCCGCCGGCTCAAGTGTCTCTAACGAGGCAAGATAGTCCGATACGGGAGCGCCACCGGGGGTAAATTTATCGATAAAGGCGGAGATGGTGTCATCCGTAGAAGGCGTTGAGGGCACTGCATCCTGATAGAAGTCTACGAGCGATTCGGAGTCGGCTCCGAGCAATTCGCGAAGGTCGTCAACGCTCCCTATTGACGCCGACAGGCGCAGACGAAGGCGCTCGCGTTCTGCCTCGTCGGTCGTGGAGCGATACATACACAATGCCGCGTATGTAAAGGAGGGATAGGCTTCCTGAAGCGCTCGGGCCTCCTCATATGTGAGAGTTTCTATATTCATATCACCAGTTGCCGAGAGTGGCGTTAAAGATTAAGTCTACCAGTTCTTCCGATATCTGCTGACACAATTCATCCTGCACGTCTATCAGTAGAAGGTCAGACGAAAATTGTCTGTATGCGGAGAAGGTCTGGTCTACGCTATTGGCGGGATTGATATTATCTGTATATTTTACATGCACTGTGATGGTAAGGCGCGTCTCTGTGGCATACGCATTCTCGCCCACAGCCTGCGGAGTGAGGGCATAGCCGGTAATCTCTCCTGACATCTCCAGGTCGGCATTGCCGTCTATCTCTTGCAGGCGCGTCTGGCGGGTCACCGTGTTGAGCAGTTGATTTTCAAATGCTGTCTGCAAAGGGGGATACACCAAGGCTGCGCGTATCGGAAAGTCAGTGATGTCTATCGTCTTATACAAGTCATAGTTGAGTGCCGAACCGTTGAACTTAAACGACGGCACGCATCCGCCCAGGCACGCAGTAAGCAGCAACGCGGCAAACAGTACAATCTTATTACAGCATCTATGGTTCATATCAATTCTCAATGCCATATTCGCGGATTTTACGGTAAAGGGTGCGCAGAGAGATATTGAGTTGCTCGGCGGCCCGCTTCTTGTCGCCGTCATTGCGACGCAGTGCCTCCTCGACGGCGTGCTTTTCGGCATCTTCAAGTGTGGCGCTACGCGAAGTGAGTTGCTCCGGGATAATATGCATTCCTCCCTCGGATGTGGCTATCAAATCTTTGGCTGACGGCAGCAAGGCCTTCCCTAACGGCGTGGTATCCTGAGTTTCCCCGGCGAGCCCCAACTGAGCCTTCAGGGCTGATATCTCTCCTTTTAGTGAAAAGAGTGTATGCCACAGCAGTTCGCGGTCTTGCTCGTAAGTATGTCCGGTGGATGAGGGAAGCTCGCGGCCGGTTGCGGACGATGCGAGCGGCAGGAGGTCTATAAGCGTTGACCTCTCTATCTCCCGGCCGGCGTCGAAGAGGGCAAGCTGCTCCACTACATTCTTTAGCTGACGCACGTTGCCCGGCCAACGGTAAACGAGCATTGCCCGACGTGCCTCCTCAGAAAAGGATATGGGCGCCGTCATATACTTCTCGGAAAAATCGGCGGCAAATTTGCGCGCCAGAAGGAGCACGTCATCGCCACGGTCGTGCAGCGAGGGCACGTGTATCTGTATCGTAGACAGACGGTAATAGAGGTCTTCTCTGAAACGTCCGCGTGCCACGGCCTTCAGCAAGTCAACATTTGTGGCGGCGACGATGCGCACGTTTGTCTTCTGCACTTCCGAAGAACCGACCTTCAGAAATTCGCCGGTCTCAAGGACACGGAGCAGGCGAGCCTGAGTGGTGAGCGGAAGTTCCGCCACCTCGTCAAGAAATATCGTACCGCCGTCAGCCTCTTCAAAATACCCTTTGCGCGTGGAGATAGCGCCGGTAAAGGCACCCTTCTCATGGCCAAACAACTCGCTGTCTATCGTACCTTCGGGGATTGCGCCACAGTTGACCGCTATATATTTCTTATGTTTGCGCGACCCGCATGAATGGATGATGCGCGGGAAAAACTCCTTGCCGGAGCCGGACTCGCCGGAAACAAGCACAGACAAGTCTACGGAGGCTACCTTGATGGCGCGCTCTATGGCATTGATGAGCGCCGGAGAATTGCCTATTATCGAGAAGCGCTGCTTTACCTGCATCACTTCAGCGGGTATCTGGATGGATTCTTTCATCTTACATTATCATTGGGAAACTCACTCCCGGAGATTAAGGCTGTCAACATCTCGGGTGTCATGCCGGGTATCAATTCTGACACCGGTATATCCTTGACCGCTTCGGATATGGCTTCTGCAGAGGCGTTGACCCCCTCCATGCGCTGACATATCTCACTCTCTACATCACCGGACATAAAAAAGTCGCCGGAAAGACGAAGATTGCTTATTCTTTCATCCTCGGGAGTAATCGCGTAATCCACGCAAAACTCTCCCAGCCCTGAAATACGGCACTGGCGGCTGACGTGGCGACCTTTATCGGCAGACGGCTCGCTCTGGGTCCTTGCGGTGTCTCCTATCCGCAGAAAAGAGGGATCGTAATAACCCTGCTCTATCTGCTCTACCTCCTCCACATCGCTTTGAGTCAGCACGTATGGCTCACCGTCGGTGATGCTTTCTATAATATATTTTTCAAACTCCGAGGGGGATAACTTAATGCCCTCCTGGCTCAGACACGTGACACGCATCGGCACTGATTTCACGCCTTTCGACTCCATTTTTGCCTTTGAGGGAGTTAGGGCGTTGGCCAGATGGGCGGCATCGAAGCGATATAGCATTGTGCCGTGGGCTATGCAGCGTCCGGGCAAATGATAGAAGGCATTACCGGCCACTTTACGGCCACTGATGGTAATGTCATTACGGCCGGAGGCCTCTGCCGGAATGCCGAGTTGCTGTAATGCGGTGGCTATCAGCCCCGTGTAACGCGCAAACTCTCCTTGCACGTCATCGCCACTTGTGATGTAGGAAAACATAAAGTTGTCGCGGTCAGCAAACACGCTGCCGCCGCCACTCCGCCGGCGCACTACATCTATACCGTTCGCACGGCAATATTCGAGGTTTACCTCCTTGTCTATCTCCTGATTGCGACCGCATATCACCGTAGGTGACACCTGCCACGAAAAGAAATAGTCGCCGGCCGGCATACGCCGAGCCACCCACTCCTCAAGAGCAAGAAAGAAAGGCAACCGCCTATGTATCAAATCAATATCTTCCGAAATTCTTATATGTCTCATATCTTAAATATGCCAAATAATTACAATTTCACGAGTGTAACAAAGTTGCCACTTCATTTCGTAAGATTTCCAAATCATTAATTACAATACCCCATAACATTTCAGGGCTTAGAGTGTCATAAGCGTGTATTATGTAATTTCTTGTTCCCTTAATCTTTTTAGCGTTTGATATGGGAATTGCCGGTTCAATTTGAAGAATTTTCGTCATGGCTTCTCCAATTATAGCTATTTTTCTTTCTATAGCACTTCTAAACATTAAGTCTTCACAAAATACAGAGAATTCTCTTGGTCTTTGGGAAGTAAAAAGGTCGATATCTTCAATTGCTTGTTGTATATCAATCAGATACTTGCTGATGGATTTATCCATATATTAACTGTTTGGTGGAATCTATTTCTTTGATAAAAACCGGATTCCTCAGTGTTTTTTCATCCACTAAATCTACTTCTCTTCCTAATAAATCCTTCATTGCCTCCCATAAATTGAAATAATTATCGGAGTAATTATTATAATCTATCTCAGGAGTGAAACTAAGCAGAAAGTCAATGTCACTCTTATCATTAAATTTATTTGTCAACACAGATCCGAACACATAAAGATTCTTCACCTTATACTTACGGCATAAAGCGATTATCTTCTGTATATTCTCGTTAATCAGGTGCATTTTCAAAAAATTAATTATCCCGGAAATCTTCTATTGAGCAAATTTAAACAAAATATCTGATAAAACAAATAGTTATTATGGCGGTAAGTATGAAACTTGATACACAAGATGCAAGTTCTGATTACTATAGAGACTAATGCAACCAGTTCGGGGTCTAATGCAACCAGTTCGGGGCCTAATGCAACCAGTTCGGGGCCTAATGCAACCAGTTCGGGGCCTAATGCAACCAGTTCAATTGAATGGATGATGGATCCAAAGTTTTCAGATGCGGAAGGTGCGGGTGGCGTGGTCGTAGGTTACGCCGTCGCGGTCGAAGGCTGCGCCTATTGCGCCGCTTTCTCCGAGGGAATCGGGCGTGCCGGTCTGCAGGCGGCGATTGCTGTCTACGAGCCATAGATGGTCGGACAGTTGCATGGCAAGGGGGATGTCATGAGTGGAAAGAAGTATCGTCTTGCCGTTGTCATGCGCCAGTCTGCGCATAAGCATCATCAGTTCGAGACGGCTCGGATAGTCAAGGAAGGCCGCCGGCTCATCAAGAAGTATTACGGGCGTCTGCTGAGCGAGTGTCTTTGCAATCATCACCTTCTGCCGCTCGCCGTCACTCAGCGAACCTACATATCTGTCTCTAAGCGACGTGATGCCGATACATTCCATCGCCTCATCCGCTATCTGACGGTCTGCCGCTGTCACCCGTCCCCAGAAGTTGCTGTAAGGCGCACGACCCAGAGCCACCAACTCGCTTACCCGCATATTGGCCGACCCGGCCTTATCTGTCAGCACTATGCCTATCAGTTTGCCAACCTCTGCATCCGGAATATCCGCGATGTCTCTCCCGCCAATGGTAATACTGCCGGAGAGAATTTTCTGAGATTTGGAGAGGGAACGCAACAGCGTAGACTTGCCAGACCCGTTGACACCCAACAGGCAGGTAAGACTTCCCCACGGAAGCGTAGCGGTATAATGTCGCCCTACCTCGACGATATGGCCGCGAGAGCGATAGCCTGTGGTCACATCATGCAGCTTTAGTGTCGTCTCCCCGGCGGCTTTCTCCAGAAGTATCTTGTCTCTATCCCTCATCATGCGCGAGCTTTAAGAATTACCCATATTATCACCGGAGCCCCTATCAGCGGGGTGACGGCATTCAAAGGCAGGACACCGCTCGCCGGCAATACACAAAGAAGATTACACAGCAAGGCCACTACCCCACCCATCAATATGCAGGCCGGCATCAGCAGGCGATGGATATCAGTCGGAAAGAGAAGTCGGGTGATATGTGGCACGGCAAGTCCCAAAAAGGATACCGGACCGCAATATGCCGTAGTCACCGCACTCAGCAAGCCGGTGGCCACCAATAGAAGATTGCGCGTCACGACTAAGTTCAAGCCTAAATTGCGCGCATACCTGTCGCCTAACAGAAGTAAATCAAGCGGCTTGACGAGCATCAGGGAAAAGAACAGGCCGCCAGAGGTCAAGATCGCAAATGGTGTCAGGGTGGCACGTGTCTGACCCCCGAAACTACCCATCCCCCACATCACATAGTTTTGTATACCCTGAGACGTGGCGTTGAAGTTAAGCAGCGTTATGGCCGAAGATACTAAATAGCCTATCATCATTCCGGCAATAATCAGCGTCACAGGGTTGCGTAAGATATTGGAGAGCAAAATAATGAGAGCCATCACAATCATCGCGCCGGCAAAAGCACCGGCCATGACTGCCGATATTCCGCCTATGCCCATAGCCGTACCCCGGAAGGTGCCTCCCCAGAGCAGCATCACCAGCGCCACACCGAGACTCGCGCCTGAATTGACACCCAACACTGACGGACCGGCCAGAGGATTGCGGAATGCCGACTGCATCATCAATCCGCAGACCGACAAAGAGGCTCCACCTAAAAGCGCGGTGACTGCCGCCGGCAGACGGCTGTCGAGTATGATGAAGCGCACGGTAGCCTCCGCCGCGGACGAGCCTGAAAACACCGCCATCACCTTCGCAAAGGGGATATTGACAGAGCCTATTATAATATTGGCCGCAAAGAGCAGCAATGTCAGCACGCCCAATAAAAGAAATGAGAGCGCGCGGCACGGTTTTCGGCTGACGGTGAGTTTCATTTTATTCATTTAGCATCAGCAGATATGGGGGTATAATAGGATTTGCCGGGATATGGAGTGACACCAAGTTCGGGATGAAAGAAGGATATCATGTCGGCCAAGAGCCAGTGAGGATGAAAGGGCACCTCTTCGTAATATTGCTTCTGAGCTGTATTGCAGCCATATATCCGCCGGCCACGGAAGGCGTCAAAGTTGCGATAGATGGCTCCTTGAGTCTCAATATCTTCGTAAGTCATCGGCCGCGCGCGGTAGTATCTTACCATCCATATATCAGCATCGCCGGCCGCCATAAGCACTTTCTCCGGAGAATATGCCACACTTCCACCCTCGCCTCCTTCGCAGATTTCAGGGAGTCTGCCGCCGGCATCCTCTATAAAGATTCCGGTTGTAGACCGCCGCGCCGGAAGTAGCCACGACTCTCCCTGCTTGAGCTCTGTGAGAATTTCAGGACGAGTCTTAACACCGCCGGCCAGATTCTTCAGCCGGTTGTACTCATCACGCGTGGCGGCAAACATTTGCTCTCCCTCTTTCTGCTTACCTGCCAGAGCGGCATAGAATTTAATCCATTCTGCCCGGGCAAGCGGTGCCGTCTCCATATAGTCGGCACACTCCACCACCGGTACGCCCAACTCCTTGAGTTTGGCATACGGAGCGGGATCCTGATAAGGGGAGAGCATAAGCACATCCGGATTTACCGACACGATACGCTCCATATCCGCCGACATCGAGCTGCCACAGTCTGTCACCTTTCCCTCCCTCAGCCGCTTCTTCAGAGCTTCGTTGTTGAGATAACCGGCATCACAGACTCCGGCCACACTCTCCAATGAGCCCAGTTCGTCCAGCAGACTGCTGTGCACCGATGAGAATACCACACTCCGTCTGATTGGTGTACGTATCACGGTGGCATCAGAAGAGACCTCCGGGAGAGGCAAGGAGTCGGGCACCAAAAGATACGAGTGCAAGAGTTGAGTAGTATCCCACGGATTGGTGATTGTCACGCGCGTGTACCCCTCACCTTCATACATTCGCAGGAAGGAGGCATACTCCATCGGGATTTCCTTCTCATCGGGGGCACCGTGGTGTCCGCCCCCGCAAGAAAGCAGGAGCAGACACAACAGTGCGCACGTCAATCTGTAACACCAATTCATATTTTTATTTTCCTAATGCCTGACTCTTAAAGGAATATCATTCCGACGGGATTCTGACCACCGCAGTCAAAGTCGTCCTTGAAATTACCGTGCTTGTCAAAGCGATACACGTGGCCGTTGCCAAGAGTATATTGAGTAGTGCCGATATAGATGTCGTCAGTATCATCATCCACGGCTATCATAGAGATATGGTCGGAAGCCAAAGAAGCCGGAGCATCAGCCATAAACGATGCTGTATTCATCCGCCCGGCTTTTATATCATAACTTGTCCATGTGTTGGTGGTCTGCCAGGTATTCCAGTCGGTCACTGAGTTGACTAAGTATATCTTGTCATCTCCGGCACCCATATCGGTAGCCACACCGAGTTCTGTCACTTTATTGCCATTCTCAGGCTCGATCATCTGGAAAGAATAGCCTTTATCGGCGTAATTGCCCCATGAGAGAAGGAAAAGTTTATCATCTTCCTCAATGAGTTTATTGGGATTGAGCGCCACGGGAATCGAACCTGACACTGTGAAGGTCTTGGTGTCAATCACATAGACCTTATCGCCATACACAGTGGATGTCTGACCGGTAGCACTGTCATAGACATAACTGTAGGAGTCGGCCACATAAAGTTTCCCGTCACATTCGGCTATACCTTCCAGATTGCCGCCGCCGGTCTGCAGCTTGGCCACCACCTGCATATCCTTGACAGAAATCTTCACCACCACGCCGCCATAGAAGGAGGCATAGAGATAGTCGCCCTCAAAAGCCATATATCTTACGCCTCCTTGCAGATCCGGATCGCTATGGAAGAGCGCCTGAGCCTCTACTTTTCCTTTCTCATTGAGCTTATAGATACAGTTGGAGCCGGTCATGGATATAAATATTTTACCTTTGTGACGGGCTATGGCCGTGGCATTGTCGCCGAGTTTAAAGTCGTTGACGTCGAAGAAGAGGTCGTTGACTATCTCTGCGCCATCTTTATCAAACTTAAAATAAGCCATGCCGGCATTATTCATCTGATAAGAACCCTGGTTGAGCACGAATGCTCCCCCTTTTACCTTTACCTCATCACCGTTGTCCGGGCCGTCATCATTGCTACAAGAAGTAAAGCCTGCCATTACAGCCATCGTCAGAAGGGCTGCCGAAATTCTAAATGTTTTCATTTTTATCATATTTTAAATTAACTTTTTTATTTTGCCTGATTATCGAATTTATACCTCACAGACTGAAATTGAGCGATATGCGAAATGACCTGCCCGGCATAGGATAGTATTTGATCACTTCATATCGCGCATCTCCGAGATTAAGTATCTCTCCGCGCACGCTCAGCCGGCAGGTCTTCAGCGAGAACTCATGGCCTAAGGATATGGATTGCTCTACATATCCGTGCAAGACGTTGGCCGGCGTGTTTTGAGCCATATAATAGCATCTCCCCACTCCTACGAGCGAATATCCCGCCTCAATCCAGGGTGAAGTGAAGGTCAGCGCGAGATTGCCCGAGTGACGGGGAGAGTAGGGCAACTCGGCCTTATAATTTGAGGAGGATGGATTGGTGCGGTCGGAGGTCTGCTGCAAGCTGTAAGCGCCTGAAAGGTTGAGGTGCATACGGTGAGTAAGTGGAAATGACAAGAATGCATTGATATCCATACCATACATCCATACTTTGCCATAATTCATCATGCGCCAGTTGTGAGTGGAGGGCATCGCTACTATCTTGTCGTTTACCTTATTAAAATAGCCGTCTAAGGTGACAGAGCAATAATCCAGCACGCCGTTGAAGACACCCATCCATGTGGTGCCTAAATTGAATTCGTCGGCACGCTCGGGGCGCAATGTCCTCACGCCGAGACGGTCGTAATATAGGTCGTTGAAAGTGGGGAGACGGTCAGTCTTCTTATACAATGCACGCAGACGCCATTCCACTGTCTCAAGTGGTTGCCAGGTAGCCCCCAGCGATGGATTCAGACACTTGAACGCATCCGGCGCATTTCCGCTTCTCACATGCTCTGAAGTCGCTACGCCGGTAAGGTTGGCCGTCACCTCATATCTGCCGCCGTTGAAGCGAGCGGACAAGGCTGTAAAGGAGGCAATACGCGAGGGGAACGGGCACTCTTCCCGGGTGTATGAGAGGGTGTTGTACATTACATCCTGGGCTACGCCCAGCGTCAGTCTCCATATGGGCGTATACGTCGCAGAGGCGGAGAGATAGCCTTCATTCTGCGTATAGTCTGCTTGCCATAGCCCTCCGGCATATTGCACACCCGTCTCGCGCTCGCGCGTCCAGCCATTGGCATATTTACCCATCACCTGCAGACGCCAGCGGGATGACAGCGTGGCTTTATATTTCATCTGCACGAAGGCTTCACGTGACTTCAATGTCTCCGTAGAGACGGGATTGTAAAGCGTCACTGCTCCCGGCACTCCCCGCTGAGAGGCATAGAAATAGCCCTTTACGTCCAGCTGATGAGAGGGCGAGAAGTTGAGATATATATTTCCTTCACAATGGCCGTTATCAATTCGTGAATTAGAGCGACGCTCCTTGACTGTCGCCGTGCCGTTGGCTATGCTGAATGGATAGTCACCGTTGGAATGAGTATAATCACCGTCAATCGAAAAACTCACCTTCTCACTCACCCTCTGCGACCATTTCAAATAAGGAGACACATATCCCCATGAGCCGGTATTCACTTTTGCCTCCAGACTGAAGCGGCGCCCGTCACGAAACTCAGGTCGACGGGTAGAGATACCCACCGTAGCAGCCGATGTGTATAGCCTTGCACACTGCAACAGGTCATTCTCCTGGCCTACGGCAAGCGTCAGTCGTGACAGATTATTGAGCGAAAAGCGACCGATATCCACCTGTCCCCCTTCGATGTTATCTACGGGGATACCGTCATAACTCACCGCCGTGTGGGAGGCGCCCATGTTGCGGACAGATACGGTCTTGACACCTCCCAGGCCGCCGTAATCTCGTATATTGACGCCCGAAAAGCGACGCAGGGCGTCGGCGATATCCGTGATGCCCAGACGCTCTATCTCTACCTGAGTCATTATCTGCAAGGGCATCACCGAGGTCACCGCTCTGTCTTCAGCGCGGCTCACCACCTCAACCTCATTGAGCACTGTGGCCTTGACCGTAGCCGTGTCAACCAACTCACTGCGGACGTGGCTTACCTCCACACCCTCACAATAAAAATTGCCCGACGCCATCATGGCTACGAGCAACAAAACAGGATATTTTCCTTTCCTACTTCTCATGTGTTTTGTTGCCTATTAACCCGTGTACTACAAAACTATATATGATAAGGCAGGTCTTCGGACTTGTCTCAACCTCTCTCCGCCTTCCCACCTCGTAAATGAGGCAGTGGCCGGACACATCAGTGACAGTGTCGTGGGGAGGGTCTGTTTTAGAGACTTACCGCAGCGGGACTGTCCGGGATTCGCACCCGGTTCCCTTTTAATGGCTTGCGCCAACCATATCACCGACAAATTTAAATAATAATTCTCACTCCCGCAAACTAAATCTCAAAAACTGATAAAAAAACTATCGGCTCGCCCGATTGTTACCATAATAAATGACTTATGATTATGGAAAATATAGGTGATAAGAAATTAGTGGATGAGTTTGAGAAAAAGGTGCGTGAAGACCTTGTAAAATTTCTGCAAGACAAAGGTGCCCTCGATGCGCACGTGCCGGAGTGTCCGGATGTCGAAGAGAGATGGCCTGAGATAGCACGTGCATATCTGCCCGACGGCGCTCGCGAATTTCAACAGTATCCGGTAGTGTCACTGGGATGGATGATGTTTGTCGGTATGGCTATGGCTTTCTACTGGGACACAGACTGGGAGAAATACTCTAAGGAAACGGGACTCTATGAGGCTATCCGCGACCGCAAGGGCTATGATATGCTCGATGAGACAGTAGTGGAGGATATCCTCGGATACAAGGATGAGGCGGCAGAGAAGGTTACCGAACTCGTGGCTGAATGTGCCTCACGCGTAGATAGTCTTCTGCGCCATGAGCATGTAGAGCCGGGCACGCAGACGGCCTTCGGCTGCTACATCGCAGCCCTGCATCAGCTATACCTCGTCGGTATGGCCATGCAGCTGAACGCCCTCGGCTATCACATGACCCCCTACGGAGGCGCCAATTAGACTCCAATCCTTTGGCATTATCAGAAATAATTGCTAAATTTACACAATATATTAGCAGTATTATGCCATTTCAAGCCAATAGTAATAATATATTGTCAATATTAGACAATTTTACTCTTGATAATCCCGAGGATATCATGATGGAGGTTGCTGAGAATTTCCGCAAGCGCAGAGTAGAGAAAAATCTTACCAGACAACGTATTTCGGAAATGTCGGGAGTCCCCTTATCCACTTTGGCGCGCTTTGAGCAGAAGGGTCTCATTGCTTTTGAGTCGCTTATCAAATTAGCTGTCGCACTCGGTTATACTTCGGAAGTAAAAGCCCTCTTTTCCGCTCCCAAGTTTGACACGATGGAAGAGCTGCAGCTCATACGAAAAAAAAGCCACGATAAAAGAGCCTACCCCACCACCCCGACATCACGCAACACCAAATGAAAAAAATTGATACACTTCAAGTGTCCTTTCATGAAAGACCGGTAGGCAAGCTTACCCTTACGCCTGACAATCGACTCAACGCATTTGAGTATGACAAATCTTGGCTTGCCGAGGGATTTAGCATCTCTCCGCTTGAACTACCCTTGAAACCCGGCCTATTCATTGCGAAAGCGCATCCTTTTAATGGTAATTTCGGCATATTTGAGGATAGTCTCCCCGACGGATACGGCCGGTATCTACTCCATAAAGCATTGGCCTCTATTGGCATAAACGATGGGGGTCTTACATCCTTAGATCGTCTCGCATTGGTAGGCGACAATGGGATGGGTGCGTTGACATATTCTCCCTCAAATTATCTCAAATATGAGGAAACATTAACGGATTTTGATCGGCTTCAGCAGATTGCCCTTGAAGTTTTGAAAGAGCATCAAGATAAAGATGCCGGTTGGTTGTTATACAATAGTGGCAATAGCGGCGGTGCAAGACCCAAAGCCGTATTCTCTGATAGCGAAGGGCACTGGCTTGTAAAGTTCCGGCATACTTATGACCCAAAAGATATTGACGTACAGGAAGCCCATTATAATACAGTGGCTCGAAAGTGTGGCATTACCGTGCCCGACTTCCGGCTTATCAATGACCGTTATTTCGCATCCAGAAGATTTGACATAGATCAGAACGGAAATAGGATACATACCGCTACTGCAGGAGGATTGCTGGGCATCTCTCTACGCGAGCCGTTTATGGATTATTCTAACCTGCTCGCTCTTACCGGTTTCATCACCCAAAGAACTGAAGATGTTGAACAAATGTATCGACGAATGATATTCAATTATCTGACGGATAATAAGGATGATCATTGCAAAAATTTCAGCTTTTATGTAATCAGAGATGAAGAGACGAATTCATGGAAGTGGAGACTTGCTCCTGCTTACGATCTAACACTCAGTACCGAAGGATATAATGGAGAACACGCCACCTCCGTCAACGGAACCGGCCATCCCCGACTCAATGATTTCATCGCTGTAGGCAGGAAAATCAAACTGTCAGAAGACCGATGCCTGGAAATTATTGAAGAATTACGTTCCGGTTGCAAAGCATTGACCCGTTACGACATAACCGATAGCACCTCTTACAATAAATAAATATAGCGACACAGAGGGTGTACCGACCGCCGGTACACCCTCTGCCTCTTTCCTTAAAATATAGTATTGTCCTTTCGGTATTATTTAAGCTGACGCACCAATAGACCCTCGTAAGGAGTAGAGCCCGATTTAACTGCAAACGTAGTGGCATTGAAATCAGCTCCATAGGCACCTTCTTCAAGCGCCATATATCTGTTATCCCATATTTTGCCTTTTACCGGAGCTATCGTTCCTATTTTTTTGTAAACAATTTTACCATCTTTTTCCTGCGGCTCGAGCACCTCGTATTCTGAATTTTCATTCAAACCCTCTTTCAAGCCTATGGGCACAAGGACTTCATTACCATTTACTGCTACAATAGGAGACTTTACTCGGAATACATCAAAAGCTTTCTGCAAGTCTGCGACATTATCATCAATAGCACGTTGACACGCCTTACGAATCATAATATCGGGATGCTCTTCACTTATACCAAGGAAGGAATTTTGCGAACCGCTTGATTCCACCTCTCCTATATACTGCAATTTGTATTTGCTACGCTCATTCTCAAAACGTTTCCCGTTGGGATCATCCGGCTTGGATGCAAAGTGCGTCTTGTAGAATGTGCCGGAAGCCTCATCATCCCATACCAACTGATAAAGACTCGTATGGAATTTTACACGAAAGCCTTTAAACGTTTCAGCCAAAGAAGCCATACTGTCAAACAAATCACCTACTCCTGAGCCGAGGAATGCTCCAGCCACCGCACCAAATATTCGTAATCCGGTGCCTACATTTTTACTGCGGTTGGCGTTATCTATGTAATGGGCTTCATGAACCAATACGAATGTATTGCCAATTAAATCTTCTCCCGCATCCGCAAGCATGGCCATGCCTCGTGGTGATTGTTTAGCCAACTCACGATCCAACTCGCTTGCATTATAAAGACCTCGCTCCTTTACCAAATCAAGCGAACACTCTCCCGTCAAGACATTTCTGTCAAACCAACGACCCACCAATCGACTGGCAATTTGATGACGATCGAGCCATTCTGCAATGCTATCCTTGTATGCGCCCTTTTTATCTACATTTATGACACGCACACTCAAATCATGATTATTATATTGGTCAGGAGTCGGAATTTCAAGAAACTTTTCTTGTATCTGAGGATAACGCGATTGGTCGGTACGGGATACAAGAAAACTGCAAATTGAGCTTCTTCTATACTGCGTATCGGATATCTCTTTAGGTTTATCGGCTTTCGCACCTGCTACAGTGGCGCATAAAAGTGATAATAAAATGATTTTATTTAATTTCATAATTGCTACTTGATTGAATTAATAATCCCACATTTCTGATTCTATTGTCTGGTATAGACGATAATTTTTCAAATTCGGATGATTGTAGATGTTAAATCTATATGCATCAATCTGCTCCATTTTAGGCTTGCCGTTTTCATCTATATAACGCATAGCCAATACTGCTACTTCCGGCGAGGTAAACATCACCGGTAAAATAAAAGTACCATCAGTTGAAACAGCTCCGATATGACCGTCCATTACAATGTAAGAGCGACCTGCGCTGTCAAATTTTGATGCATCGTCCACTTCGAGAGCAAAAGCCTGCTTATCAGAGGATATCTTGTGAGGTGTCCACTTTTGTGATGTAGGGCCTAATACCCATATATAGTCGCATGCCGGATCTTCGGGGGGAATGATACCGGCCCATTGATTGCGTACCACGTAATTCCCTTTGGTATCAATAACACCGAAATAATCACCATCTTGTACGTATGCCTTGCCCCCTACAAACGGACCGGCGCCCGAATATTTGAAGGGTATGATTTCCTCACCATTCAAGGAAATATAACCCCAGTATCCATTTTCGTTAAGTGCACCATATACCCGGTCTGGAATTGAGGCGACCTGAATATCCGAATAGAGCGGCGCTACATTCTCTTTGCCGGAAAGATCTAAAATGCCGGATTTACCATTTACTTTGGTAATATATCCCTGACCGGACACTCGTTTAAGAGATTCAAAATTATTGGCAACTATATTTCCTGACGTATTGATAAGATAGCTGGCTTTACCAGTAGCACAGAGGGCAAGGCCATTTTCAAACGGCTCACACAAATATAGCGGAGTTTCCTCATTTATAGGTTGCTCTACGTCTTTTTTGAGGAGTTTTGAATTTTTACCATCAGCACTGATAAAATTGCTTTTTGTCGATATATTCTTTCCTTTCCTCGCATAGACTTTATTTAAGGTATACCCATCTTTAGGCATACCTAAATTGCCGGCGGTCGGTTTAATCAATTGTTTGCCATCTTCATCAAAAATAGCAGTCTTATAAAAACTCATAGCCCAGATATAAGGATGCTTTGAAGTAGTCAGCTTGCTAAGATTTGATTTAATCTCATGATTGGCAGGAAAGGCATCCACAAAATTTATTGGTGCCCCTGAGGTATAATCTATCGAATCGGTGGGGAAATAAAAGCCCAAAGATTGGTATTTAACAGGTATGATGAGTTTGTCCTCCTTATAAAGTCCTTTTAATGCGGCATCTAATGTTTTTCCTTTAGCCACCCATACGTACCCATCTTCGTTAATGCTTCCGATATAATTAAAGTCAGGCGAAATGTAAATGCTGCCATCTTCGCGGATGTAGCCATAATTTTTCCCTTTCTTGACTAAAGCAATCCCATTTTTAAAATCTTCGATATTGTCATATTCAATTTTTACTACGGGTTTGCCTGCAGTATCAATATAACCCCATTTATCACCTTTCTGAACCTTTGCTTTTCCATTCTCAAAAGGATAGGCTACCTTATAATTCGGTTTTATCACTATCTTTCCTGACTCATCGGCATATCCGAATTTATCCTTTTCCTGCACTACATTTAAGGTCTGTGAGTAGCCGGATAAAAGCGACACAGAGGTCATACATACCACTATCGCAAATCGTTTCAATGTTAAATAATTCATGTTTCTATTTCCAAAGTATATTTGTAGTTGTTGATTTCTGACCCTTACCATAGGCGACTCCAATCTGACGAGCGGCGTCTATCTTGCTGCGTCTTATACCTATCTCATCTTCATACTTTTTATGAACCTCGAAATCATACTCGGCTTTAGTCTGCTTCCTTACCTCTTCTGCAAATTTCATTGCCGCTCCGTAAGCAGAAGATGAGGGATCAATTGAATTTATAAATCCATACGCTTCAACTGCACCGGTCTCATTTGGCGAAACGGCAAAAGCACTCTTTGCCTGATTCAATAACTTAGTGCCCTCTAAGTCAATGTATCCCTGCCAATATTTGGTCAGCATTCTTTCCGCCTCCGAATATCCACGCGAACATTCCGGAATCAAACCGGCGAAATATAAAGCTTGCTCATAATCATGACGCGAGGCAGCTGAGGCCGCCTTACTGAGAAGAGTCTTATAGTTGGCATCAAAATAGGATATCACTTTATTCTGAGCTCGATTTACAAAACTGCGTAAGGCAGAATTATTGGCATTTACCTGAGATAAGGCATTTAAATATGCCCTCTGAACACTTGTTCCAACACCGCGCAATTCAAAACTTTCAGTATCAAAAACTTTATTACCGAACATATCTGCCATCATTAGAGTCAGAGTGGTATGGACTACGGTACTCACAGGCGGCCCGGCTACTGTCTCTCTGTAGCTGTCATCAAAACGACCCGTAACGTATAGCTGACCGTAACTGTCATCTGCTGTGACCCCATCCATCGTTAAGACCCTGACAAGTCTGTTAGCTAACTGTGTTGCGACTCCTGCATCGCCACCACACATCTCCGCTGTAGGTTTAATAACTTGAATATGAAGATCACAATTAACACTACGGCAGATAAAGACGGTAGCCAATGCGGTCAGCAATATTATACTTCTCCTTTTCATTATAGAATTATTTATTTCTCACCAAGGACTACATCTGCTCGACCCAGACCTTTAGTCAAAATTTTACATGTTATATTGTAAGGCGCTTTCGACAGGTATTTACGCAATTGGTTTGAGAAAGCCCGCGCATCCATAGCCTGACCATTCTCCTTATATACCGGTATTCTTACTTGCTCAAAATGCAAGGTTGTCTCCGTGGCATCACTAAGATTATATCTGTGTTTAACGGTATTGGCATTAACCCATGAATCAATGATGTCCGTCAACTCTTCACCGCCATATTCATCCTCCATACTCAGCCCTGAGCCGTTATCAAAAATGCGTACGGTTAAGATGATTTCACGCCCGTTATCAATCATATCCATAAAATGATCCATCAATTGAGCCATGAAATTATCCATCTGTTCCAAAACTGCTTCTTCCAGAAGCACCGGCACCTCCGCTGTAAAGGAGGCCGGGCCTGTGCCTTGCGCAGCAGCTACCTGCTTATTACTATAAGCATCAAGACCTTTTAAGGTGAATGTCACAGAACTTTTTGGGCCAATGTTGTTAAGCTTGTAACCCACTTCTACTACCACATCTGCCTTTGCTCTATTATATAGACGGTCAAGAGGAGTCTCTGATAATGTCGCGCCTGACGAACGACTGGTGGTCATTTCATCCTCTGCGCTATTCTGATTAATCGTTTTAATTATCGATGACATATCCTTAACATCAAAACCGCGTTCTGACATCAATTCACCCAACTTTACAAGCACATTGGCAATATCCATATCTTCACGCAAGGCTTTCTCATAGTCAGGAATAGAAGAATCACGGCCTTGATTAGACACATTTATCATATATCCATTGGCATGACACCATGTGTCGGCGGGAACAAACATCAACGTAGGCTTTTTCGCCTGCCCATATCCGTTTAATCCCATACATATTGATATGGCAAATAGTATAAATTTTAAATATCGTCTCATGAGGAGTTCTCTTTCTATTTTGAATTATATTTGCAATGATTTTAATCCCTATAAATTATGGATTTATTATACCGTCATTGATCATTCTGTCTTTAAGGCCTGCACGGTCTACACGCACTATAACGCCCCAATTCTCCACAGCCTTATCCGAACTCTTGATGCGCGATGTTCGCTTTTCGTCTATTAATGAAGAATATTCTTCAAACGCCCCCCCATCAGCAAAGAATTTATTGAAATATGATTCATATTTCTCCTCTGCATTAACTGTATTTACAATAGGACGGGATGAACATTCAGAGGTGCCGGCTTGAATACCACGAAAAAGAACAGCTCGGACAGCGTTTTTACGAGCTGTTTCCATTGCTTGTGCTTTATTTTTCCCTTTGCCGAAACTGCGTAATGTCTGCGTGCCATCCAAATCAGTGCCGAGACACTCCACCTCAAAATTTACTCTCGCATAAGTACTGTCTACCTTTGTAGGAGTCTTACATCCGACAAGAACCAAACATACCATCAATGTCAATAGTGATACATATTTCATTGTATATCAATTATTTATTATTGTAGTTTTTAATTTACTGTTAGGACTTTGTGGTCTATCACGTGTCACGTAAGGCATCAATACTCGTATCCTAAGGATACGCCTAAACAAGAGATAAAGCGGTTTGTCATGCTGTATTTATATTTCAATACCTGACCGGTATAGGTGAGACCAACCAAAAAAGCAGAGCGAGATTGTCCTATACGCAAACCTACTGTCGGACGCATCATAAATCCATCCGGCATAGTGCCTCCGATATCAAATGAATAATATGGGGTTACAGTACGATTGTCATCATTTATAATATTGCCCTCAATCGTTGCAAATAAAGGCATCGCCCACATACTCGTTCGCGTTCGGATATCATCATTCATCACATAGACGCGGGCACCCAAACCGATACCAACCTTCAGAAATTGATTAAATCTATACCCACCGGCTACGGTGACATCAAAGAGCGGTGTGCATTTATGGGAAACAAATATAGACATCGAGGCATTGAAGTTAGCACGAATCCAAAAGCCACGGTCAAAGTCCATATAATCTACCAAAGAGGGATTCTTTCCTACTGTGGGAGTAGGAGTCGCCTCATCGGAAATTTTTAAAACTTCTATTTTCGGATAACAGTATTCCTTCCCATTAGAAGTTGTAATTTTTACCTCTGTTTCCGTTTCTCTTATCTGACCCTCTATTACACTACCATTGTTAAGCGTAACATATCCATACTCTGCGTAAGAAAAACCAACACTGAAAATACACAGACACAGCGAAATTAAAATCTTTTTCATATCAGAATATTGAATTAAAACCTTTTATTACGCCTGCCTGCTCAAGGTCTTTCCGGAGTTGCTCTTTATTGACCACTATATTGCCGCTTACCTTATACATCTTCCCGGCTTTTATGACGCTTCGAGATCCGGCTACGCTTTCTACATAATTTTTATACGCACCATTGTCACTGAAGAATTCATCAAAAAACTCGGGATGAGACGCCTCCACTGCGCTACTACCTGCGAGAGGCTTTTGATGTTGACGCATATCCTTATTGGAGAAACCGCGGAATAAAACTCCATGCACCGCAGCCTTCCCTAACTCTGAATTATTTATATTTTTATTTTTAGTCAATACTGAAACTTTCAGCAGATACGTACCTTGAGCGCCGGTGCCCGCTCCTTCCAGTTCGTATTCCGGCACACTTACGCCAAACGCCTCAGCCACACATAGAAAAACGGTTGCCAGTAAAAATAATATTTGTTTCATAATGCTGGTTAGGTTTCACCGGCTCACTTGGAAGAAACATTTATAAAAAAGAAATGCGTGAGAGCCATTACTATTGCTCATTCTGCCTATAGAGGCTCTGGTATGCCCTTCGTAACAGAATGAGCAACGTGCAGAAGCCTCACGCAGAAATGCTATATCATATCTCAGACTGCGCTCACGCGCCGACTGAGATGGATATTCACATATCTACCGGCATCTACCGTTGCCACTATCTTGGTTACGAATGAAATTTACCAGATTTCTATAGGCCAAGAAAGCGCGTCAGTAAACGCATTTTAATATGTCCGCCGACCCTCCCGCTTTTTCCTCACTATTATATGAGGCTTCCACTTTTCAAGTCTGCAATGCAAATATAACAATCTTTTCTTTTTCAACAAAAATATTCTTTATAAACTCACCTCTTTTTTAGGGGCGACAGACCTTATGTGTCCGCTGAATAGTTACCCAGTGATAATATAAAATGTTAAACTTTGTTAAATTATTCAAATTTAATTACAGGGTATTTGGCTGGAAACAATAGAGTTTATATCTTTCCGTTTATTTTTCCGTTATTGACATATTATACCCTCCGGCATAACATACGACGGAACTACTGCATCAGAAACCAAATTACTTCAAAAACAAAACGAAAGACATAATATAAAGTTATGAAACGATTATTAACAAGCATATTAGGACTCGTTTGCCTGACCATTCCGGCGTGGGCGGCAACCGATGGCAAATTCTCCTATTCATATCCGGAGAAAGATAAGCTGCCTTATAATTTAGGCTACCAGTATTCTGTATATGACCTTAAGGAATCAGATACAGAAGGATGGAGGGTGATGTATCTTGAAAAGCCGCTCACTCTCGTCTATCATATCACTTCCGAGGCGGATAAGACAGCGGAGGTGGTCTTCGACCCGGCTTATCTCGAACTGGAGGACATCCTGATACCTGACACGGCGGTTGACCCCGATACCGGCATAGAATATACAGTGACGGCAATCGGCAAGATGGCTTTCGACGACTGCCCGAAAATCCGGTCAGTCATAATGGGCGACTCAATCACACGAATAGAGGATTACGCCTTCAATATGTGTGACAACAAGGTGCTTCACAATATCGGATTCATCAGATTTTCCGAAAACCTGAAACATATCGGCAATTTTGCCTTCAAGAATTGTCATAACCTCACCACCGGATATTATAAGGAGGGAGACCAGTGGCCGCTGACGGTGAGAAATTTCCTCAGGAATGTCGATTATCCCGTGTACGGATACGGTGCAAGATTGACCGGCCTGGACGATTATCTGTTGCTGCCGGCCTCAGTGGAATATATCGGCAAGCACGCATTCGAAGGCTGCTGTTTTGAAATCAACCATCTCAGCTACGGCCTCTGTAAGGTAAAGATACCTAATCCGTCATGTGTGATAGACGACTACGCCTTCGCCGGCTGCAAGTTTCTCGAACTTATCACCATAGGCGGAGACCTCAACTACGATGGACTCAAGTATACTCCCTCCGACACATCACCGAAAGGACGCATCGGGGATTATGCATTCGCCAACTGCAACCTGATGAGGCTCGATATCCCTTCATCAATAGAGAGCATCGGCGAGGGAGCCTTCTCCAACTGCTTCAAGAGAGAGTCCGCAAACACACCGATTGCGGATACGGGAAGAATATATTTCGATGACCTGAACTGGTTTTATCCCAGATCCTTATTCAACAACGAAGACGACTGGTGGCATAGCTGGAACTTTACAAATCCAGAGAACTTTGATGAGGACTACAAGATAAGATGCGATAACTTATTGAAGAGATGGCATACCAACACTGTGACGCTACATAGCGATCGTACAGACATAGGAATTAACGCTTTTGCCGACAATCCGCAACTCGAAAAGGTCTTCATCAGCGGATCCGCGGGAAAGATAGGATCGGAAGCATTCAGGAATTGCACCAATCTCAAGGAGATCGAACTTCCGGATCATCTGTCCGCCATCAGCAGCGGCTTGTTCAAGAATTGTTCGGCCCTGACCGCAATTAATATCCCGGGGAGTGTGACTGAAATCGGAGATTCCGCTTTCTATATGTGCATATATTTGAAGAACATAGATTTGCCGTCCAATCTGGAGAGAGTGAATCCCTACACCTTCTACGGATGCGAAAGGATTGACATCAGCGCACTTCCGGAGAGGATAACTTCAATCGGTGATTACGCTTTCTACGGTTGCCGGTCCATTGAATCATTGACCATTCCCGGAAGTGTTGAAAGCATCGGGGATTATGCTTTCGCACAATGTTTCGAACATGGTTATATGCGAGTTGACGGCGGTCATAAATTTTTAACCGGTCTGCTTAATGTCAAGATAGGTGACAAAGTCCGGTCAATCGGCGCACATGCTTTCGATGGCTGCCGCCACCTCGGACAGATCGAGTTTGGAAGTTCAGTGGAAGAAATCGGCGACTACGCCTTCCTTAACTGCATGAGTTGTCCGGAAGACGATTCGTCTAATTCTTATGAAGCAGCAGACCTTATACTGCCTGAATCACTCACTACAATAGGAATCGGAGCCTTCCAGGGATGCACGGATCTTCCATCCGCCTCTCTGGGTGCCCGCATCACGCAATTACCCGAATACGCATTCGCCTACTGTACGGAACTCTATTCGGTAGAAGGACTTTCACATGTAGACTCAACGGCCAGGACAACCTTCGCCGGATGCTATAATCTCGAAGATTTCAGCGAGCTCTACGACGAGGAATCAGGATTGGCAGAAGATGGAATGTTCTACAATGAAGACGGAACAGAGATTATTTCGGCGCTCCCCAATATCATGGAAGCCATCATCCCGGAAGGAGTGACCAGAATACACGAAGGAGCATTCGCTGAATGTGGCATGCTGGGATATGTGGAGTTCCCGGAATCACTTGAAGAGATTGGCTCACGAGCCTTTGAGAACTGTATCTCGCTGCCGTATGCCGAACTTTTCAATGTCAAGATGGGAGACTTTGTATATGCCGGATGCACCGGTATTATGGAAGTCATTATCAATTCCGACTTTGATCAGGATATCAATGACAACTGGTTTGCCGGATGCTACAATATGGAGGCGATATTGGTAATCGATAATAAGAGATATGACTCCTACGGGGATGTATTTCTAACGGATAAAGGAGGCACAACACTGCTTCGCGCCCCCTCGGGTATCGTGGATGTGGAAATTCCTGAAGAATGTACCGCTATCGGAGACTATGCCTTCTCCAACTGCATCAAACTCGAAGAGGTCGTCATTCCGTCAACAGTAAAAAGTATCGGTGCCCACGCTTTCGAGAATTGCTATCAGTTAACTCACTACGCTTCTTGGGACAGCGAGACGGGACTCCGCTCCATCGTTTTTGAAAATCCTGCAGTCTCGATTGGGGAATATGCATTCAACGGGTGTAAACTTCTCAGTGGGATACTATGGGATGTAGAGCCCGTGGATGAAGATACATGGGATGGTGAGCCGGGAAGCATCGGAGCATTCGCTTTCAACGACTGTGAGGAGCTTAAATTATCCTCTGATGAACTCGTATCGGCAGCCATAGGAACTCTGGAACCCTATGCTTTCGCTAATTTCCCGGGAATTACCGATATCATACTTCCTTCCACACTCAGGTCAATAGGTGACCACGCTTTCGAAAACTGTCAGAATCTCTCATCCGTAGTTTTCCCCAAAAAGTTGAAGACTATCGGACAGAGCGCCTTCAGATCCACACCGATTACATTCCTTGACCTCCCCGACTCCATTGAGGAAATCGGAGACTCCGCCTTCATGGATTGCAGTAAGGTAATGGCATTGAAACTTCCAGCCAACCTGAAAAAGATAAGTCCCTACACATTCTACAAATGTTTTTCCGGAGCACAATTCGACACTAAGCCGGAAGAGCATTTCAACCTTTCTGTAGATATTCCCGATAACGTAGAATCAATAGGCGATTATGCCTTTTATGGATGTACTACCAATTCCAATAAGTTTTACGCCGAGCACAAACATAGCTATTCCAGCATCTTCCACTTCTATAATTTCGGACTTTCATCCCTCTCATTAGGGGAAAGGCTCACTACCATAGGCGCTCATGCTTTTGACGGATGCACATACCTTATGGAAGTAAAGATGGGTAATGCCGTCTCCTCCATCGGTGCATACGCCTTCAAGGATTGTTTTAACAACAATCTCAACTGCGTCCGGGAAGGGGAATTCACCTTATCCGGATACACTATCGGCCAGCTTGAGAATTATCCCATAGTATGGCAGATGGATGAAAACGTCGCGCAACCGGTGTCTTTGCCGGAGGCACTGACTTCGCTCGAAGAGGGCGCATTCAGCGGATGCACGCAATTGCCCTCCATCAATTTCCCCGCCTCAATGACGACGATTCCCGACAGGGCTTTCAACGGGTGTGCTAAATTTACCAGGATTGATCTCCCCGAGGGCATCACGACTATCGGAGACGGAGCCTTTTATGGATGCAAGGACGTGATGGAGATATCCATTTCCGAATCATTAACAAAGGGTAGCCGCATGTTCGCGGAATGCGACAGCGCTTTCAATGTGACATATCTTGCGGCGCAACCGGAATCCTTTGACGAGGGTATGTTCTCATCCAGGGTGTATTCCAGCAAGAAGTCGGTTGTAAAGGCTCCGAATGCTCTCCTCGAGGATATAAAAGGGAAAACACCCTGGGCGCTTTTCTATAAAATCGAAGCCAAAGACGATACCCTCGTGCATCTCGAGAGGGTGCTCGAGGAAAAGAACGGCCTTCGTTTCAGGGTGCTCAGCAATAAGCCCGTCCCATACTGCGAAGTGGCCGGGCCGGCCGTGCAGGCTACGGATACCATATCTTATATCGTGCCTGAATATGTGAAGAATATAGATGAAGAAAGCCCGTATTACGGTCTATCATACAAAGTGATAAGAATCGGCAACGACGCTTTCGAAGATGACCTCACACTCGTAGGCATCCATATACCCGAAAGTGTGTACGACATCGGACAGGAGGCATTCTCCGGATGCAAGAACCTCCCTGAGATCAACCTGCCCCAGTCTATCACCAACATGGGAGAACGCGCTTTTGCCAACTGCTATTCATTGACCTTCTTTGAAGTGCCGCCACTTGTCACCCGCCTCAACCCCGAGGTACTGAAAGATTGCCGCGGACTCTACTCGATACGTATGCACGACAATATACAGGAATTGTGTATGGGATCATTGATGGACTGCCGCCATCTACGTGCTTTCGAACGCTCTGAAAACTGGAAACTGCGCCTTATCGATGACTATGCACTGAAAAATTGCATCGAGCTCGAGACCATCAACATTCCTGAAGGCGTGGAGAAAATCGGTAGAGAGGCGATGTATTATTGCCAGAAACTGCAGATTGCTTCACTGCCCAAGTCACTGCAGGAGATCGGCGAGAATGCCTTTGATGATTGCGAGGTGCTTTCCACCATCAAGGTATATACGGAGAAAATCCCGAAAATGCTGGGAGAAGGTAATCTGACAGAGCCCCACTGCAAGATATTCGTTCAGGCAAAGTGTCTTGACGCATACAGGGATCTCTGGAATGTGCACGCACACAGAATTGAGCCGGGCATCAGCGTCACACAGCCCACAAGAGCCGAAATGCCGGTATACGTTCCGGGAAGCACATTCACTTTTGCCTCCATTATGCCTCTGGATGGACAGATCATGACATGGAAAGCATTCAATAATGTGGTGGCCACTCCGGATCCGGCTCATGACGGCACCGTACATATCAATGCTGTCGGACCGACCCACATTAAGGTTGAGACTGACCAACACTACTATCATGATTGCGACCTTGATGTATATCCTCAGCTGGCCGACGCCAACTGGGACGGACGTCTGGATATCTCGGACGCCGTCAACATCGCCAACTACGCTATTCAAAATCCCGGAGTGCTGATCAACTGGTGGCAGACCAACCGTACCGACTTCGACAGTGAGACGGAATGGAACAGATTCTATTACACGGGCGCAGACGTCAACAAGGATGATGACATCTCGGTATCCGATGCATCCGCGGCCGTGAAGATCATTCTTAATGCCCCTGCACAGCAATCATCAGCGCATCATGCTCCCCGCAAGGCATCCGCCGACAATCCGGGCGATGCACTCGTGATCGGACTCACACCCGCTGTCTCACGCGGTATCGCCACATTCCCTGTCTCACTCGACAACAGTGTGGAATATGTAGCTCTTCAGGCTGATATCACCGTGCCGGCTGGCTTTACGCTCAAGGACGTCACGGCCGGACGCCGCGCCGCCGGACATACATTCAGAACACGACGTATCGACGACCGCACGATCAGAGTGGTGATCTACGACCTCAATAACTCGGTGTTCGCTGTTTCATCTGAACCCCTGTTCAATGTAATGGTAGGTGGTGACAACGTCTCTGCACGTGATATTGAAATATCAGCCGCCTACGCTTCCGATAAAGCATCGCAGAGCTTCGCACTCGATACAAGAAACGGATGGATTACCAATCACGTTGGCTCTGTCAGCAATCCCGACTTCTCTGTCTCCTCGACAGCCGAAGGTGTGATGATTGCCAACGCCGCCGGAAAGAAGGTCATCATCTGTTCTGAAGACGGCAAAGTGATAAGAAGCTTCACCGCCGGATCTGACACCGAGACCCTCTCGCTACACAAGGGCATATATATAATCTCGGTAGAAGGCAGTGCCATAAAGATTCTCGTGGAATAAGACCCCGAAATACACATCATTTTAGCAAAATTGTGTCGTAATATCACATTACGGCACAATTTTTTATCCCCCCCATCCCTCTTCAACCTCTTCAACTGACCCCTCCCCCCCATATTATGCCTTTGACCGGGGCTATCATTCCTATTCTTTTGTAAGCAGTTTACACAATTATATAGTTAAAATTATGTTAATTTATGTTAAAAATGGGGGGGGTAGACAGAAGCACTACCTATGTTGATTATAATCGTTAACTTTATAATTTGAATCCGGAAGGCACTTGATTGCGACCGGACGAGTCAATTATCAATAACTCCAATAAGAATGAAACGATCTTTCCACTGCTGCATGGCAACGCTTTCTTTACTTGCATCCGCAGCACTCCACGTAAACGCAGCCACATCATCACAGACAGACTCGATCGCGATGACTGACTCCCATCATCAGTACTATACGGAGAATGAAACTACAGCTCCTGCTGAGTATGACAGCCCCGCTGAGAATAATCCTGCAATCGACAATCAAAGCGAAATATGGAAATACAACAAGCGTACCAAATTGGGCTTTATTTTCTCCACTCTTGACCGCAAGTCACGCTTAGGCGGTGAGATAACAAGCAAATGGGGTATCGACTTCCAGCAGGAATTCAATATCTTCCTTCACCGCCGACCGATCGCCGGCTTCCTGAGATTCGGACTTGACATCGCAGTCGAATTCGACTATATAAATTACGGCGGTAATCTTTTCAATGGCCTCAACTTCGGCTCACATGATGACGGAGAAGTGCCTGAATTGGGACATCACTATCTGACAGCCGGGTTGGCGGTAGGTCCGACAGCAACTTTCGCGCCTTTCTTCGGCTCTTCTAATAGAAATTTGGCAGCCCTTCGTTTCCGCCCGTATTTTCACGTCACGCCCTCATACGCTTCATATCTTGTATCCGAAGACGGAGACACGGAAATGCATAATGCCTTCGCCCTATGGTGTGCCGCAGGATTGGAGATACAATGGAAAAGACTCGTCTTCGGAGTAGGGTGGAAAGGCTCCACGGCCAAATACAAAGGCCTGATGGACTCGCTGATGGATAAATGGGACGAGGACTACGAAAGCGACCACGAAAGTTATAAATTCGACAACAACATGATCATCCTATCAATAGGTGTAGGATTTTAAATAGAACGGTTTTTAGAAATTTTAAATTATTTTGATATGAAGAAACTACATTCATTTATTTGCTTCGCCCTCACGGCATTGGCTTCCCTTTCACTCGCATCCTGTCACAGCGGTGATGATGATGACAACGATTCCAACAATTCAGAAATTAAGGATCTCGTAAGTTCTAAAATTCCTGAAGAGGGATGGTCAGGCAATGCTACCAACGGTATCCTTACATATACTCCGGATGAAGACGCGGATTCAGACGAACCCGTCGGATATTTTTCATTTAAAATGCAAAATGGTGTATGTGAAAATGGTGTATATAATGTAGTGATGCCCAACTCTGCTCAGGCTCGCAAGCTGGCCAATATGCTTAAGAACGGCAGCTGGGCGGAAGATGAAGATTTCGGATTTGACGACGATGATGATTATGATTATTACGATCAGGATGAGTATTATTATTCCAAGCCGCGTCGTGGTCTGTGTCCGAAAGTGTTTAATTTCCTGACAAATGATTTTGCTCATTTCAAATTCACCAATAGCACACGCTCGTCATTGAAGCTAGTTATCCCCGTACAGCAGGAAGGGAGAAACCTCTATGTCGCCTTACCTAACATCAAGGGACTCACACAGGAGGAACTCGAGGCTGTCATGGAATATTGGGAAGGATATTCATATAAGGCTCCCGACAGAGTGCTCTTCGGCACATACGAGAATGGTACATACAAATGCTCAAATCTCCGTGGACTCGATATGACCTACGTCATCGACACCAAATATGATGCTCAGGGATATTGCACCATGTACCGCACGAGCATCACGCTCCCCAGCAAAGATTGGGCAGAACTGTATTACATGCAATACCAGGAGCAGATGGATCAATTAGAGCAGCAGTTTGGCCGTCGTCCCTCCCTAAAAAAGGATGGCAAAACCGTAATAGTAGACGCCATAATTGAAGGTGATTTCACCCATGAGATGGTAGATCAGATGGTATACACGATGGACTGGATGAACAACTGCCCCATCCTCTTCAACCTCTTCAACTGACCCCTCCCTCCCCGACATACATAAACCCAAACAGAGGGTGTGCCGAACGCCGGCACACCCTCTGTTTGACATTAGACTCCATATCAGAGTTTGCTGTTCACAAATTTGGATTTTGTGAACAGCAAACTTGTCATGCTGTTCACAAATTGGGATTTTGTGAACAGCAAATTGATTCTGCTGTGCAACGTTATTGTGATACCGACTCAATAGATATGAAGGAGTCACCATGAGTCTCTTCAGAAACGTTCCTAAAGAGGTTAATCAAAGGAATATTCATATAGTAGTATGCTTTGCCTAACTTTACCCTCTCCACCAGTCCGGTTTCTAATAAGGAGTTCAAGTAACGGTTGGCAGTTACACGACTGACCATTAGTTCGTTTACTATAAACTCCACTTTGGTATATGGGTGAAAAAATAAATTATTTAACAACTCATGGCGATATTGTTTGCCGAACTTCGGCCTAAGGACTGATTTAAATTCAGCCATCAACTTTGAAATGCCTTTTACTAATCGTGTCGTCTCGATTGCAGTCTCTTCTATTCCTTTGAGCATAAATAAAACCCACGCTTCCCACTCTGCCGCGTTATCCTCGTTTTTATCGCGGATAGCTTGAATGAGCCTATAATATTCACCTTTATTGTGGGTGATGTATCGGCTAATATACAGGATTGGAAGATCAAGGAGTCCTGTCAGCACTAGATACAGCACACAAATAATTCTCCCGGTTCGTCCGTTTCCATCATAAAAAGGATGTATACTCTCAAACTGATGATGGATAATTGCCAACTTAATAAGGGGATCAAGCTCGCAAGCCCTATCATCATTGATGAAAACTTCAAGATTATCCATTAAACTTAGAATCGTTTGCTTATCCTGCGGTGGAGTATAGACAGTTTTCCCATCAGAACGTTTTAGTGATGTACCGGGTACACTTCGGAATCCGGCAGAATTATGCTCAAGCATCTTTTGAATTTCCTTTATCACAGATGATGTTAGCACATCTTTATCCTTTACGAGATGAAAACCATATTGCAGCGCTTCCCTATAATTCAACACCTCCTTAGTGGCAGCATTTATAGCATATTCAGAAAGAGAGGTCGCTGCTCCTTGGTAGAGGTCATCCTGGGTAGTGACAATGTTTTCAACTTCCGAACTATCCTTTGCCTCCTGCAAGGTTAATGTGCTTACAAGAATATTCTCATTCGGAATTGTCAAGGCAACACCTTTCAATTCTGCCAATGCACGGTTTGCATTGTTGAGTTGTTTCAACACCGCTTTCGTTTCCAAATCAAACGGAAGGGGTAATATAGGTATATTATATTGGGTCATAGAATTCTATTTTTGCTTACTCATCTAAACATTTTGATACAGAATCATTCTGCCGAGTCAATTGGCAAGTGCAAAATTAAGTAATTCTTTTAAAGAATTCTTTTTTAGCAGTAGAAAACCCCAATTTTTTCTTACACAATTACATAGTTAAATTATGTTAATTTATGTTAAAAATGGGGGGGGTAAAGCGGCATATTG
This sequence comes from uncultured Sangeribacter sp., assembly GCA_964456155.1. Lineage (GTDB taxonomy): Bacteria > Bacteroidota > Bacteroidia > Bacteroidales > Muribaculaceae > Lepagella. Next base: position 34,716 of record CAYVZJ010000001.1, on the reverse strand, counting down.
CCTAAGTTGATAATCCTCGCTATATTTGAGCAATTATCACTCAAATTTAACATCGCTCGCATTATGAATCGAAAAACAGCAATTATCGCAGCAAGCGTATTTATGGCACTTTTCACTGCCCCTGATGTCTCCGGACAGGGACTCTTCCCCTCCTCTTACATCCATACCGAACTCAAGGGAGCTGCTCAGTAATATGACATTACGGGCAGTTCCCTTTTTTGAAACGGGGATTTACCGGAATAAGGCCAAATTGAAAGGGTGTAAATTTGGGAGATTTCTCATTTTTTGCTACTTTTGTTGTCAAATGCAGACTTTCTCGTCCATACATCAGCGGCTGGCGCCTGAACTTGAACGGATGAACGCTATCATCCGTGATACGCTACACACATCTAATCCGCTTATGGATAGGATAGTAAGCAATTATCTCCTCACCAAAGGAAAGCAGATCCGGCCCATGCTCGTCATACTGAGCGCCAAATTCTTCGGTGACGTCAACGAGTCCACCCTGCATGCCGGCGCAGCCCTCGAAATGCTACATAACGCTTCGCTGATACATGATGACGTGGTCGACGACACGACGCTCCGGCGTAGCCTCCCCACCATAAATGCCGTCGAGGGCAATCATATCGCAGTTCTCGTCGGCGACTTCTTCGTCAGCAATGCCCTTGCTGCCGGCATCGCCACCGGACATCTTCAGGTCATTTCAGCACTCTCCGCCCTTGGCAAAGAACTCTCCATCGGCGAGGTAGACCAAATATGCAACGTCCGCGAACACAAATTTGACGAGGAGTCTTACCTATCAATGATACGCAAGAAGACCGCCTCCCTATTTATCAACTGCGTCCGCATGGGAGCCGTCACTGCCGGAGCCACTGAAGATGAAATAGAGCCCCTTACAAGATATGCGGAACTTCTCGGACTCTGCTTCCAGATCAAGGATGATATCTTTGACTACTACGACAATCCCGCTATCGGCAAACCTACCGGCAATGACCTGCGCGAAGGAAAGGTAACACTCCCCCTGCTATATGCGCTCAACAATGCGCCTGACCGAACGCTTGCCGATAAATACAAAGAGATATTGCGCCGAGGAGACCTTGATGAGACAGAAATCAACGACTTAATTCGCTTTGCCAAGGATAACGGGGGCATAGAATACGCCTACGACACCATGCGCCGCATGCAGACGGAAGGCAGCATTATTCTCGCCGAATACCCCGACAACACATGGCGTGAGGCCTTCGCAGACCTCTTCGAGTTTATTATAGCCCGCAATGTATAGCCCGCCCGCCCCCCTGTCGGGTAATTGTGGTCCGAACGTAAGCGGGACAACTCGAAAAGAATAGGCTACTTGACCTAACGAAACTATATTTGTAGAGTTCAAGCATATAACATTCTACGAGGTGACTGAGAAGGCTAAACTTTAGGTCGCGACAACAACGGTCGCTTATAGGATGGTATACCGCCTTGACTATGTTATATAAGTACTAGTTTATTCAAGAATAAGATATGACTATCGACGATATAAAGGTATTGATTGCGGCGGGGGAGTCGAGAACTTTGGAGCTGAAGAAGAGTACCGGCGAGCTGAAGGACGGTATGCCTGCGGCGTGTGCGTTTCTGAATACTGATGGTGGCTGGCTGATTTTTGGTGTTACGCCGAAGTCGCTGAAGATTGTCGGACAAAAAAATTTAAATTGATTATGGCACTACCAATCAACATAGAGGATTTGCTTAACAAGCGCAAGGTGGAATCAACCCGGATAGAATTCAAGGCCGGGTGGAATCCTGACAAGATTTATCATACTATCTGCGCTTTTGCCACTGATTTGGAGAATATTGGAGGTGGTTATATACTTGTAGGCGTTGAAGAGGAAAACGGAGTGGCGAAGCGTCCGGTTAAGGGGTTGGATCTCGCTGAGATTGATGACATAATGAAAGAGATGGTAGGTTATGATGCCAAGATTTCCCCTGCCTACATGACTAAGGTTTCTCCTGAAACAGTGGACGGAAAGACCATTCTTGTAATTTGGGCTCCAGCAGGAAACAATCGCCCATATTCTGTAATGGAAAGTGTTGTGGCAAAAAAATCAGTACCTAAATTCTACATCCGAAGCAAATCGTCAACAATCGAAGCAAAAGGCGAGATTCTCGACCAAGTGCGGGAGTTAGCTAACCGCGTCCCTTTTGATGACAGAGGCAATCCATCGGCTACTATAGAAGACATTTCAGCACTGTTGGTTTATGAGCATCTGAAGACTGTTAAAAGCAAGTTAGCGGATAATTTCATGAGTAGACCTCTTGTTGAGATTCTTGATGAGATGGACTTGCTGACTGGTCCAACAGAGAACCGACAAATAAAGAATGTAGCCGTAATGATGTTTTGCGAGCAGCCCGAGAGATTCTTTCCCGTCACCCAAGTTGATATTGTGATTTTTCCGGAGGGAAGCATTGAGAATCCCGACGTAATGATTGAAGCACCAAAAATTGTGGGACCCATCCCCAAAATGATCCGGGAGACTCTATCCTATCTCCGAACGAACGTTATCAAAAAACGAATTGCAAAACCAAACGACACTGAGAAGTCGGACAAAACATATAATTATCCTTATCAAGCATTTGAAGAAGCAGTTGTAAACGCGCTTTATCATCGCGATTATCAAGAGCGTGAACCGGTTGAAATTACAATTGAGCCCACGCATATAGACATTCTCAGTTATGCCGGTCCGGACCGTTCGATAAGCGCAGAGTCAATAAAGGAAGCAAAGAAACTGAAAGCTCGAAGATACCGCAACCGCAGACTCGGTGATTTTCTAAAAGAGTTGGACTTGACTGAAGGACGAGCTACCGGTATTCCCACAATCCAAAAAGCACTAAAAGATAATGGTTCATCACCCGCAACCATAGACACTGATGATGACAGAACTTATTTCCTCATGACAATCCCTTGTAGAGATGGTTTTTCAAGTGAAGGTGTCAGTGGTGCGAATGGTGTTGAAAATTATATCGGGGATAGACTTGGACAAATACTTGGACAAGATGCTGTCCAAGTTCAAGAAGATATTAATCAATCTGTTATTGCCGATAAAGTTCAACTTGGACAAATACTTGAACAACTTTTTGTCCAAGTATGGAATAGTCCTCGAGCTAAAGATAATGCTCTTGGAATGATATCCGCCACAATTGACCTGCTATGTTTGTTACATGACAGTAGTCTTTCTGCCAATGCACTTGCTCTTAGGCTTGATTATACTTCCACAAAAGACCTCAAAAGAAAAATAATTACACCTCTGATAGAGTTGGAATACATAGAAATGACTATCCCGGATAAACCCAAAAGTGCGAAACAAGCCTATCGACTCACCTCGAATGGAGAATCATTGTTTAATACTGAGAAACTATGACGATTGACGATATAAAGGCTTTGATTGCGGCGGGGGAGTCGAGGACTTTGGAGCTGAAGAAGAGTACCGGCGAGTTGAAGGACGGTATGCACGCGGCGTGTGCGTTTCTGAATACTGATGGTGGCTGGCTGATTTTCGGTGTTACGCCTAAGTCGCTGAAGATTGTCGGGCAGCAGGTGACAGATGATACGAAACGTGAGATTTCACAAGCGTTGGCGGGTATTGAGCCGGCATACCATATCAAACATATAGTTCCGGTGCGCGCATTGAGAGAAGCCCTTATCAATGCTCTGTGTCATCGCCAATGGGAGAAACAAAATCTTACAATCAGTATTGCTGTATATGATGACCGAGTGGAAATTGCGAATCCTGGAGTTTTCCCGCCACAGATTCCGATAGAAAACATAAAAGATTCACACGAGTCCTACCCATATAATCGCAATATGGCACAGGCTCTCTACCGCTCAACTTTTCTGGAAAGTTGGGGTAGCGGTATCCATCGCATCATCGAAGCCTGCCGCGAGCAAGGGTTAGAAGATCCATCATGGCGTTGGGACGGAGGCTTCGTCTACGTCACCTTCAAACGCCCGTCATACGGGGGTTCAGGTACGATAGAAAGTACCATAAAAAATAGCGGTAATACACAAGAAGGAGATGAAAGTACACAAGAAACCGCCAATGGTACACAAGAAAGTACACAAGAAAACAGAATAAGTACACAAGATAAAATCCTGAATATTCTGCGAGAGAATCCGACATTAACTACATCTGAGGTCGCATCTAAACTTGGAACGACAAGAGACGGCATTCGGAAAGTATTGGAGAAACTGAAAGCGGATGGGAGGCTTACTCGCGAGGGTTCAACCAAAGCCGGGCGATGGATTGTTAATGAGAATTCTTAAATTGGAGCTTATACGATTATTCCTTAAAGTTCGTTATATTTGCAGATGGCAAGTGAGAGAACTTTAGTATAAAAGAAATAGTGTGTTTCCCAAGTGGGGACAATATGAATATACCACACCATGCTAATTCATCATCTCAAAGAAGGAGTAATTGAAGCCGGATGCGACGAGGCAGGACGTGGATGTCTCTGCGGACCGGTAGTGGCAGCCGCCGTTATCCTGCCACCCGACTTCTCCTGCGATATGCTCAATGACAGCAAGCAACTCTCCGAACAGAAACGCAATCTTCTACGCCCCATAATCGAGCAAGAAGCCGTCGCTTCGGCCGTCGCTTTTGTCTCACCGCAGGATATTGATGAGATCAATATCCTCAACGCCTCAATCCTCGCCATGCACCGCGCCCTGAAAATGCTTATTGATAATTACAAACAGAAGATAGAGCATATCATCGTAGACGGCAACCGCTTCAAGCCTTTCCGCGACATCCCGCACACCACCGTCGTGAAGGGTGATGCCAAATACATGAGCATCGCTGCCGCTTCAGTACTCGCCAAGACTTACCGTGATGAAGAGATGCGCCGACTTGACAGTTTATTCCCGGGATACGGCTGGGCTAAAAACATGGGATATCCCACGGCCGAACACCGCGACGCACTCGCCCGTCTCGGTCTCTCGCCTCACCACAGACGGTCATACAAACCATGCCAACCATACATCACCAATGAGTAAAACCGCTGATACTCATACCTCCCACGTCTCAAATACAGCCATATACATCACCGGCGCAGTGGCCCTGATGCTGGCTATCTTCGCCATCGCTGCTGCATACTGCTATATGCTGGCTGACCGCCCGATGCTGCATGATGACCTCAACTACATGACCTCATCGCTCCAATGGGTGAATACCCACCATCCTGCCTGGCTGCGATTTCCTACACACATGGTCGGGAGCTGGCTTTCCGTCAACGGACGAATGGGAGAACTCACCACCGTCATCTTCTATGCCATCCTCCCGCGATGGGTACACATCTCTCTTATCGGCGTAATGATGGCCGGCATGTATCTGATGGTGTGGGCGTGGGTAAGAAGACTCCGTGGCGGATTGATTACAGCCGCGCTCTCACTCGCCTTTCTCTTTTGGGGCATGCCCTGGTGGGACAACTTCAATCTCTTCATCATGCAGAATAATTATGTATGGGGAGCCACACTCTCCCTGGCCGCCCTATGGCTCATAATCTGCATACCAATGCGTCGTAAAGTCGCACTCTTATGGATGCTCCCCGCATTCATAGCCGGACAATGGCATGAAGCCGCCGGCATACCGCTGAGCGCAGGACTCGTGACCTATCTCTGGCTAAATCGCCGCGACATACCGCTCCCCCGCATCAATCTGTGGATACTCGCTGCCTTTATCCTCGGCGCTGCATTCTCTATGCTGAGCCCGGGCATACTGCGTCGCGCCGCCGGACATAACGTGCCCGATGAGAGTCTGTGGTATATGCTCCTTACGAGTGTCTGGATGGCAGGCATCTTCATCATCGCTCTGATAATTTTTGCCGTCTCCAAGCGCGATACCCTCCGCCAACTCTCTCACTCCCCGTGGATTATATTCGCAGTCTCGGCTATCCTCGGCGTCGCCGTATGCGCATATAGCGGTTCGTATGGACGCACCGGATGGTTTGCACAAATCTCTGCATGGATAGCCCTCTGCGGACTCATCAATGCCCTCAACCCTACGCGACGGAACACCCGCCGATACTCTCTTTTCAGTACCGATATCGCTGCAATCGTAGCCATTTACATAATCCCGGCTTGCTTCTCTATGGCGAGATATCAGCATCGCCTCAACGAGCAATGCCGGGATATCATAACGCAATACCGCAATAGCCCCGACGGTGTCGTCTTTGCCGACCTCCTCACTCCCTCTCAAGCTCCCTATTATCTGCTCGGAAGAGCCTGGGGATGGCAAGGACAATACGACGGCTGGAACAGATATCTCATAGAGCGTACCTATTCCGGAGAGGAAATGAAGCCGCTCACAATCCTACCACGCTCGCTATCCGGTCTTTCTCCGGCCGACACATTGAGCCAACAAAAAATCAAAGTAAATGCCCGTACTGCCACTATCTCATATCCCGCTCTGCCGGACAGTAGATATAATAACGCATACCGCAGCCAACTCCCTTCTCGCGTCTATGCCTTCCGCGGGGCTGACGGCAGTATATACTATCGGCAGAAATTCTTCTATAAAGGCGTGTATGGCATAATAGATATGCCGGCTGACCTCGCACCGGGAGAACGATTTCCCAACATCAACATCCCGATGCAAAACGACCCCGTCGCGCCCGGCAAATATTACGCTCTTCCTCCTGATATCCTATGAACACTTTAACCCCAACTCCGCAGCAAGTCGGCTGACAGCGGTATCTATAGCCTGACGCGACTCTAAATCCGAGCAATCCACGCGTCTCTGTGCCGCTTCATAATACGGACGGCGCTCTTCAAGATGACCGGTCACAAACGCCGGCAACTCCTCCGCGCTATATTTCGCCGTAATAGGGCGTTTTGAGCCGCCTTGCAGCAGACGGCGAACTATCACCTCCACCGGCGCCTCAAGAAATAGCGTCACACCACGGCTGTTCATATACGCCATGTTATCATTATGACACGGCGTGCCTCCTCCACAAGATATGATAACATCCTCCAGTTCTCCCACTTCGCGAAGCATCATCGACTCCATCCGGCGAAATTCCGCCTCTCCTTTCTCAGCAAATATCTCGCTCACCTTACGCCTGAAACGCTGCTCTATGCAGAAGTCCAGATCGTAAAAAGGCATACCCGTAGCACGCGCCAGCGCCCTGCCCAACGTCGTTTTACCCGAAGCCATATAGCCCGTAAGAAATATTGTCATCTCAGAATTGTTTTATAGATTTTAATTTCCCATCCCCCACACACTCTTCCGTCTAACGTCCGTAGCGCGCTTTGCGAAGATTTTTTGACGTCATGACATTTCGCAGTCTCTTCGGAAGCGCCTCCCGATAGCGATACCACTCGGCATAGCGCGCCGCCTCACGGTCGCGCAGCCGCTCTCCCTCCTTCACGGCTGCAGTATCGCCCAGTTCCCGGCCGGCACGTAATATTACTTCCGAAAGCTCAAAGCCCTCATGATGTGTCGAGTCAGAATCATATATTATCTGATATTCCCACACTTCCGGCGGGAAGAGTCGCTGCGACTCCCGGGCCAGCCGGAGCGCTGCCTCCGCTTCGCCTGCTCTCAGCAATCTTGCAGCCATTCTCACCATTCCCATACGCTGACGAGAAATCATCGTCCCCGTAGTGGCATCGGCATAAAAGCCTTTACGGTCTGCGCCTCCGCTCTCCATGACAAATCCGGAAGCCTGCAGCATATCATTCAGCGTGTCAGGATGAAAAGCAAATTTGCGGGTCTGCATCTCCCTGACCGTATACGGATACATTCCGGCGTATGATGATTGGGGAAGCAGGTCATGCCAATATATCGGACGGGGGTGAGCCGATGAGGCGTTGGTCGCTACGATATCAAGCATCATGAGCGATGCGGCATCTATCGAACCCTTGCCGCCACTCACAGCTGAAGCAGCCACTAATATAGAGTCGCCCGCTGCAGAGGTAATCTTCATCACGGCCGGAAGTGACGGATATTTCGCTCCGGCTCCATACATCTCTTTCAATGCCCTTACTCCATCCTTGGCCTTCAGCGTGTCGACCGCCACAGGCTGACGGAAATAGACGTGAGAGAAGGCCCCGTAAGCGATATCCTCCGGACGGGCTTGCGTAGCAACCGGACGCGATTGCTCGCCGGGGCGCATCATCTGTATCTGATACCACGGGGTGGTGAGATATGCCATGTTTATCACTGTCACATCGCGTCTTACACCCATCACCTCCTGCATATACCAGAGAGGGAAGGTATGATTGTCGCCGTTTACAAAGATAATGGCATCCTGCTCAAGTGAACGCAACAGATTGCCGGCGTAAGCCTCCACAGCCTTCCGACCGTTACGATCATGGTCATCATAATTCTGATAGAGCATCCACAGGGGTGTCGCCACAGCGATGACAATTGTGCTCCACCCGGCAATTTTCCTCCAAAGTCGCCGGTGGATACGTCGGCTACCGCTCCACATTCCGGCCATACCGGCTCCTATCCATAGCGCGTAAGCCCAGAGCGAACCGAGATAGGAATAGTCGCGCTCACGCGGCTCGCGAGGACTCTGGTTGATATAAAGCACGATGGCCAGCCCTGTCATAAAGAAAAGTATGAATATCAGGAAGTTCACACGCGACTTTATCCGGCCATCCCTTCCTTTGCCGCCACTCAGACAGAAAATACCTGCTATCCCTAACAGCAGAGGTATCATGAAATATACGTTATGCCCGGCATTGCCATGCCCTATCTCCTCGGGCATCAACGATTGCGGGCCGAGCATAGCGTCATCTATCGGAGCAAAGCCCGTGAGGAAGTTGCCGTGCTCCACCTCACCGACTGCAAAACGGTCATTCTGACGCCCGCTGAAGTTCCACAACAGATATCTCAGATACATATACCCTATCTGATAGCATGTAAGATATTGCAACTGCTGCAGATACGTCGGCCTATACGCGCGCTCCTTTACTCGGGTGCCGTCCGGCTGTAACTTACCCACCGCGTTGCCCAGGCTGTCAAGCGCATAACTCACCTCCACGCTTTCCATAGTCTCCGGCGTCATACCCGCCCAATCACCATAGGCGGCCATATCGTCGGGATTGCTGCTCACAAGGCGTGGAAGCACCATATTAAGTTCCGGGGGATAGATATATTCTATCCGCTCGCCATATTTCACATAGCAGGGATAACCCTCTTCCGACGTTGTCCGCGCGATACGGTCCTTCAGTTTGCGAGTGGCATAACGATTATAAGACGGATTTCCCAATGAGTCGATAGCTTCTATTCGCAGAGGCCTGCTGTAAGGCGTCCTGCCGTAGAATAACGGCACTTTGCCATATTGGTCGCGGTCAAGATACGAGGCTAAGGAGTAGATATCGGAGGGTGCACCCTCATTCATCGGAGGGTTGGCAGCTCCCCTTATCAAAAGAATAAAAAACACCGAATAACCGGTAAGAAGAAGCACAGGCACCCATGAACGAGTCTGTAAGCGTGTGCCACGGAACGCTATAGGAAGCGAGAGAGAGATTACCGATAGAAGAGCCATGCAGATTATCACACCGCTATGATAAGGCATGTGCAGATGATTGACACACAGCCACTCACATTCTCCGCATAGCCACATCACGCCCGGCATCATCACTAATAGTATCGCGCCCACGAAGCCGAATGAGATGAGGAGCCAAAGAGCCGTGCGCCATGCTGTCCTGCGGGCATTACGCCGGAAATACCATATCAGCACAAGCACCGGCAGCACAAGCAGATTGAGCTGATGCACACCCAATGAGAGGCCGGTAAGATACACCACAAGAAGAAGATATCGCCGAGCCTTTAGCCTATCACGCATAAGAGCCCAGACTATCATCAGACGCACACTCAGGGCCGTGAGAAAGAGAGACATGGCGTATACCTCCGCCTCCACAGCAGAATACCACGGGGAGTCGGCCCAACCGAAACAGAGGGCTCCGCATAGACTGAAGAGTGCGGTAAGGCGAAGATTGAGAAGGTTGCGGCGGCGCAACAGCGTGAGACGCAGTGTGTAGAAAAGCGTCGAGGCAAGTATCCCCACACCCCCGGCCATAAAGAGAGCAGAGGAGAGATTAACGGCAACGGCGGCATTCTCCGCAGTTACGCCGAGTATCGTAAACATTCTGGCAGTCAGCGTCCACAAAGGATTGCCCGGGGGATGACCCGGCTCAAGACGCCACGCCGTCACTACATATTCGGGGCAATCCCAATACGACGCGCCCGGCTCGAGAGTGAGACAATACACGAGCAGCGCCAACGCAAAGGCAAGCCATGATGCAAGCCGGCGCCACATCTTTGACTGTCGCGCCATTCCTTCATACGATTTTTCCACCAGTATTGCTTGCACTTTAGATCCCATTCCACAAAAGTAATGAAAAAAAAGGCATCGGATGATTCAATTTCTAAAGATTTTGTTAAATTTGCTATTGAAACAGAAATAAACATCGCCATGGACGAGAAAATTATCGAGATACTGGAGACAGAACTCAAACCGAGTGATATTGAAAATAAGAATGGTGGCACCTCTATAGGCTTGCCGGCCAATTATGCCGACACCGAAGAGACCCGCTTCCTGCTCACCCCGGAGGCATGCGGCATGCTCACCTCTTCCGGACTCACCCTCATCATGGAGGCCGGAGCCGGCGTGGATATCAGTTTCTCCGACATGGCATACGCTGAATACGGCGTCACTGTCGCCACGCGCGAGGAGTCGCTCAAATGTGACGTAGTGGTAAGTTTCGCGCCGCTCAACGCCGCAGACGTAGCCAAGATGCGCCGGGGAGCCACCCTGCTCTGCATGATGGGCGACGAGCTTTTCAAAGCCGACACCATCAAGGCGCTGCTCGACCAGGAAATCACACTCGGCTGTCTCGACAATATGTATAGCCTCAATAATGAGCCCGTCTTCGCTGACATCATCAACGAGATAGACGGCAGGGCGGCTATCATGTATGCTCAGGATCATCTCTCGTTCCTCGGTGGAGGAAAAGGCGTATTGCTGGCCGGCGTTGCCGGTATCAATCCCTGCGAAGTGTTGCTCATCGGGCATGGCACCACTATCAATGCGGCTGCATCTGCGGCCATCGCTTCCGGAGCCATCGTCACCCTTATCAATAATGACGTCTCCGACCTCGCTTACTCACAGCGCATCTGCGGCCCATCGCTAATCACGCTCGCGGTTCATCCGCGCGTGCTATACAATAAAGCCAAGTCGGCCGACGTGCTCATCATCGGTGAGACCACACGACCCTTCACCTTCCCCAATAAGCTGACCCGCGCCATGAAGGATACTGCCTTCCTGCTCAATTTCAAAGACTCTCATCCCTCCGTCTCCGTGCCGCGCACCGTCGCCATGGCTCTCAGCAATGTCCTGGTCAACTTCATGCAGGAGATGATAATCAAAAACGGATTTGAAGGTATGCTGATGTCTACCGACGGCGTACAGAGCGGCATCGTCACCTATCGTGGCCGACTCTGCGACAAGCTCATAGGAAGCTATCTCGGACTCCCCTCCATCGACATCAAAATGATGCTCGCAGTCAAAAATTAAGTAGCCCTGCATGAGGCTGATACACATCATTGGCGCGGGAAGCATAGGAGGAAGGGAAAGATACGCTCTTGACATCTGCCGGCACTTCGCCCGGAGCGGCAATGAGGTTATCGCACTCACACGCGATGCCAAGGCTATAGACGACCAGTTCGGAAGAGACGGTATCAAGCTGCGACACGCCCCGTTGCGAGAATATCCCGACATCTTCTCTGCGCTGACGCTGCGCAAAATCCTTGACGAGGCTCCCGATAAGGAGACGGTAATACACGTGCACCGCTATATCGACGCTCTCTCCGCCATCATCGCGCGTCGTCTCGCCAAGCGACCGGACGTAAAAATCGTAGCCACAAGACACAAGGCTATGCCCGGTAAGAACAACTGGCTCAGACGTCTGATTTACCGCAACGTCGATGCTCACATCTTCGTGTCGCGACTCACCAAAGATACTTTCCTATCCTCCTGGCCCGACGGCAGATACCCCTTTGACAGCCGACGGCTGTTCGTAGCGCTCAACAGTCGGCCCGACCTTCCCGAGCGACTCCCCGCGCCCTCGCGCGGAGCCATCACCGCCATGTATCACGGCATCATACGCCCGGGCAAGGGCATCGAAACCATCATCCGGGCATTGGGCATCATCAAGCGCCGTAAGCAAGTGCGCCTCCGACTGCGCATCGCCGGCACCGGAGATACCGACTATCTGGACACACTCCGCCACCTCGCATTCCGTGAAGACGTCCTCGACATGATCGACTGGAGCCGAAATATCGACGACCCTTCCACCCTCATAGCCAACTGCCACTTCGGAGTCTTACCCTCCGAAATACCGGAAGCCGCCGGAATGGCCAATATCGAATACATGATGTTCGGACGCCCGCAGATCACCACCTTCAACGGCGCGCAGAGAGAATACCTCACCCCCGGAAAGGAGGCCCTCCCCGTAGAGCCCGGCGACGCCGACACACTCGCCGACCAAATGACCCAACTCGTCAGCGACCCCGACCTCCGGACACGCATGGGAGAGGCCTCAGCAGATAAGTATGACTCCATACTGGCATGGCCAAGATACATCAAGGTAATCTCGGCCATATATGGTCTGAAGCTCCGCTGATAAGACGCGACCGGGATTAGACGGCGGCGTTTAGGGTTGGGGTGAGGGGTTCGTCGGCGCAGAGCACGGCTAAGAGATTGCCTACCATGGCGGCTTTCTGTCCTTCTGTCAGCTGCACTACGTCTCGCTGTTCAAGTGTCTTGAGCGCCATTTCTACCATTGAGACTGCACCCTCCACTATCTTTTCACGTGCTGTAATGATGGCCGTAGCCTGCTGACGGCGAAGCATTACGGCTGCAATCTCCGGCGCATACGCCAGATAGTTGATACGCGCTTCAATCACCTCTATGCCTGCCATCGCCAGACGCTCGTTGATCTTCTTCTCCAGAAGGTCGCTGATATCCTGACGGAGTCGCGCAAGGTCATCTCCTCGGGATGACGGCTGTCTGTCTGATCGTAGGCAAAATGACCGGTCACCTCCCTTAGAGCCGCATCACTCTGGATACGCACAAACGTGGAGAGTGCGTGATTATCAATTGATGACTGCGCTCCGAGACTCTGAGAGTCAAGATCGAATACTACCTTATACGTATCCTTGATGCGCCACACCAACACCATGCCGATCAGCACCGGGTTGCCTATCTTATCATTCACCTTAATAGGATCTATGTCCATATTGCGGATACGCAGGGAGAGCTTCTTGCGGTCAAGAAACGGGTTTACCCAGTAATATCCCACCTTCTTGCACGTGCCCTTGTATTTTCCGAAGAAAATCATCACGCGGGCCACATTGGGCTCCTGCACGAAATAGCCCACGCATCCCAAGATGAATATAACGGCAAGGATGACCGTGCCACCTATTGAAAGCCATAGATTATCCTCACCGCCGCATATCAGACAAGCCGCTATCAGACATGGCACAAGGATAAATGTGAAGAATATCATGAAGAAACCGTTCAGGCACATCCCCTTGTATTCATACTCATGATTTAAATTTTCATTTCCTTCCATATCACATCATTTTCAGTAAATTTATATTCAAATATTTATACTAACCTTCTTTGTAGTAACACCTTCCTCGCTTGAGGTCGCAAATTGCGACCTCAAAATCCAACCGAATACATACCGTGGTTTAGTGGGCTTCGAGCCAGTTGGGGGCGACGCCGGCGGAGGCGGTCAGGTGTACGCGTCCGCTGTAGGCTGCGGACATCAGGCGCTCCACCATCTCCTGGAGCACAGGCAGCTCTGCGGGCACTACATCGAAATTCAATTCGTCGTGCACCTGCATGATCATCTTCGATTTAAGCCCTTTCTCCTGCATCTCGCGATAGATGTCCACCATCGCTTTCTTGATAATGTCAGCGGCCGAACCCTGCACGGGAGCATTGATGGCGTTGCGCTCGGCATATCCTCTCACTACGGGATTCTTGCTGTTGATATCCGGCAGATAGCGCCGACGCCCCATCTTGGTGATGGCATAGCCCGTCTCGCGCGCCTGCTCCACTGAGTCAGACATGTATTTATGTATCGTCGGAAACGTCGCAAAATAATTATCTATCAATTCTTTGGCTTCACTGCGCGGAATGCCGAGACGGGATGCCAGGCCGAATGCAGATATGCCGTAGAGAATACCGAAATTGGCAGTCTTGGCAGCGCGCCGCTCATCTGCCGTCACATCCTCAAGATTATCCTTATGATATATCTTCGCAGCGGTGATGGCATGGATGTCTTCACCGTGTCGGAAGGCATTGAGCATCGTCTCGTCGCCCGCAAAGTCCGAGACAAGACGGAGTTCTATCTGCGAATAGTCGGCGGAAAGAAAGAGATTACCCGGAGATGCGATAAATGCGCGGCGTATCTCGCGCCCTACACTCTCGCGCACCGGTATGTTCTGAAGATTGGGCGCTGATGAGGAGATGCGCCCCGTGGCCGTTACCGTCTGATTATACACCGTATGCACACGCCCGGTAAGCGGATTGACCGACTCCGGAAGTGCCGTAAGGTAGGTAGTAAGAAGCTTCTTCAACTGTCGGTATTCCAATATCTTACCGACAATCGGATTCTTATGGGCCACCTTCTCTAAGATATCCTCCGAGGTGGAATATTGGCCGGTCTTGGTCTTTTTGGCCTTAACATCAAGTTGCAATTTGTCAAAGAGTATCTCACCCACCTTCGACGGCGACGATACGTTAAATTCCTCCCCGGCAAGTTCGAAAATCTCGCCTTCGAGCGCAGCAAGTCGTTCGCGGATTACGTCGGCCGCTTCATTGAGTGCCGTCACGTCAAGACACACGCCGGTAATCTCCATCTCAGCGAGCACACGGCTCAGTGGCAACTCTATACCTTCAAGCAGCGACCATTCGCCCTGCTTCTTCACCTCTTCGCTCAATGGCTCGGCCAAAAGCACGGTAGCCACGGCCGCGCGACACGCCCAGGGCATCAATTCCTCGGCCGGAGTCTCCGCAGCAGCGGCGTTTTTGCCTCGCGATGCGCGCACACCGCGTACACTAAGCGCAGGCTCCGGTCCGAGCGACATGCCGAGATAGCCCGATGCCAGGTCGGAGATGCCATGACGCATGTCGGGCTGCAGAAGATAATGAGCCAACGAGACATCAAAGTAATTGACTACGGCTTCGGCATGGTCAGTACGGTAACGAGAGGCTATCACATAGTCGCGCTTCGACGCGCATGACACCTTGCGGATATCCCGACGCGCCAACAGGTCGAGCAGAGCACCGCGTCCCTCATCAAATGCCGTAGGGATATACCATGCCCTGCCATCTCCCAAAGCCACAGCAGTGCCCGCCCAGCGTGCCGTCATGTCATTCTCACCCTCGCTGAGCATCATTATGCCACACTCCTGAGCATCTCCCATCGCGGTCTGCATCTCGACCAAGGCCTCCGGCGTGGATACCATCCGGAAATTCTCCGTCACCTCTACAGCAGCCGGTTTGGCGACACCGGTCTCTCCATTATCCTCATCGGCAAAATCAAAGAGAGAGGGGGTGACGGTAGCAGTCGGGCGCGTAGTCTTGCCGTTTTTTTCTCCCGCAAGACCTTCGAGCCTACGACCCACACGGTCTATCAGCGACTTGAATTCAAGCGAACGGAATATCTCGAAGAGCTTCTCTTTATCCGGCTCTACAAATTTCAGATCCTCCGGCTCTGCATCTATCGGCACGTCTGTGCGGATGGTGGCCAGATATTTTGAGAAGCGTATCTGCTCGGCGTTATCCTCCACCTTCTTGCGGAGCGCCCCCTTCAGAGTGTCTGTATTCTCCAGCAGATGCTCTACGTCTCCATATTCCTGTATCAGCTTGACAGCGGTCTTTTCACCCACTCCCGGACAG
The DNA here is from genome assembly GCA_964456155.1 of uncultured Sangeribacter sp. GTDB lineage: Bacteria > Bacteroidota > Bacteroidia > Bacteroidales > Muribaculaceae > Lepagella. The sequence goes on along the minus strand of CAYVZJ010000001.1, from coordinate 18,750 downwards.
CCGGGAATATTGTCGATCTTATCTCCCATCAGCGCCAAGAGGTCTATCACCTGCGACGTGCGCTCTATGCCGTATCGCGCACACACCTCCTCCTCACCGCGCAGTTCGAAGTCCTGACCGCGATAAGCCGGCTTGTATTGGAGTATTTCCGGGCTTACCAACTGACCGAAATCCTTGTCAGGCGTCATCATATAGGTAGTGAAACCGCGAGCCTCACTGCGGCGCGCCATTGTGCCGATCACATCGTCGGCCTCATATCCCTCCACCTCGAGGATGGGTATACGATAGGCGCGGATGATATCCTTGATAATGGGTATCGACTGCTTGATATCCTCCGGAGTGGCCTCGCGCTCTCCCTTATATTCAGCGAAGGCTTCGGAGCGAAATGTCGGGCCCTGAGGATCAAAACATACTGCTATATGAGAGGGATGCTCCTTGCGTATCACCTCCTCCAGAGTGTTGACAAATCCGAATATAGCAGATGTATTAAACCCCGACTTCGTGATGCGTGGCATCTTGATCAGAGCGTAGTACGCGCGGAATATCAGCGCATACGCATCAAGCAAAAAAAGACGTTTCTCTTTATTCATAATCGCATATCTTTCCACCCCCATCTTGTGGCAAGGGCTCTCTGTTTTTTATCAATCGTAAAGATACAAAAAATCCGTAATATATCAAACGGAGGGCCTCTCGCGAGGCACTCCGTCTTAAATTCACACTCATTAAATAGCTTTAAAAAGTATAACGCTTTTTAAATTCTATTCCCGTGCTCTCACGAGTAGGGAACAGCTGTTCAAAACACTCAGGCTTACGTATCCTCGTCTCAAAAAAATGTGAAGAAGTCCGACGCGAATACGTAAGTTGCTCGAAAGAATGCCGAAAAAAAATCTGAAAAGACCTCGGATTTGCTCCGAAAAAAAAACGGCATCCCCCGAACGATACAAAATTACAATATTTTTTCTACACCACCAAATCTCACCCCACTCCACCTCCAAACCTGCATAAAGGAGCTTGCCGAGCAATTCCGCGGCGTGGCAGCCATCGAGAAGCATCACGAAGAGCGCTATCGCGCACTGCTGCGCAACGTCGAGGCCCATGAAGTATTCCGCAAAGCCGGCATCACCGTCTGGGAATGTCGCAACTGCGGACACATCTCCATCGGCACCGAAGCCCCCGAAGTATGCCCCGTCTGCTTCCACCCCCAAAGCTATTTCGAAGTCCACCCCGACAACTACTAATCCTCCTGTTAGTCTCTTATAATTAAATAGTCCCGATTTTGACAAATTCGCCAAAATCGGGCCTATTTAATTGTCCGGACTTACTAAATGTGTCAGCTTCTCAGAGGAGTTTCATATTTGATTTTTGCTATCTTGCTCCAACTACTTCAGCATCCATTTTCATTACAATTTTTGCTAAAAGTTTTTTTGTAACAGTAGTCAAAACTTAACATCAGGGTTGAAATAATGTATTTATGGTCCGTATTTTTCGATTTCTGATGCTGTCATTCGACGAGCTTTTTTACTCAAACGTGTGAATTTATCAACCCATCTTCCCTTACCATTCTTAATGAGAGTGACTTTATATTCTTGAACGTGTATTGTACCTTTCGGGAAATGAGTTCCATCTGGATTGGTATGGGCATGATTCCAATCGAAATCAAGTGCCATTTTCTTGTCCTTACGATACAGTTTTGCTTGAGAAGCTTTTCCATCTGGTCCGGGCGCAAAATACATATCAGAAGATTTAGCGTAAGCCGGCAAATCAGCATGTTTGGATTTAAAGGCTTCTTTCTTTTCAATCATTCTCCCAGTAACACCATTCATGGTAATTCTGGGTGATAATGCTTCATATGAATAGGAGTAGAAATCATTCTTCCCTCTCTCGTAATCTCTTTGATCACCCATGTTTAACTAAATTTACATTACCGTCATTCTGATGATTATATTTCACACACGAGAATTCATTTTCCCTGAGCCATTGTAAAAAGGTTATATCTCGATCAAGAAGTTTTGCTTCTTTGAGATTGATTGCCAACGCATCTGAAAGATTCATAGTATGAATCTCTGTGGCTTGCCATTCTTGTCGTGACGTGCCTTTCCCAAGCATAAACTCATCGTACCCCTGACGTAATAAATACAAGTGGTCCGGGTTATCGTGCTCCCATACTAAAGTCTCAGGCCATGGGGCATTCTCGTCTAACATCTTTCTTCGCATCTCTTGGAAGAAGTGGTGTTCAGATTCTGCAATTTGTTCTTTCTCAATTTTAGAGAAAAGTCTCTCATCTTGAGGCCAAAGTTTATTTTCGTGCGTCATAATCTATTTTTTGAAATTTTGTTTTTGAATATGGTGGAATAAATATTACAGGCGTCTTAAGATTGGGAATTTCTCGATATTCGCCATAAATGATTATTAAAATCGGTTGAAGTCTAATTTCCAATTCACATAAGCCGGCGTACCAAAGTTCAAGTGCGCCATTGTTGTGACAAATACCGGTTCCACAGACTGCTATCACACTTTTAAGAGGAAGTCCATCAAAACTATAGGCAAAGGATTCAACATCACCCCAGCTTGCAGTCGGAATAACAGAATATCCGCAGAGGGTCCAGTATGCTCCTGCAAATCGAGATTTATAAATGGATGAAATGTTTAAAGCTGAAAGAGGTCCCACATATAAACTATGATCAGGGGCAAACAAATATGGTCGATTACGTAGACTATAAGTCGTCTGATCTAAACGATTCCAAATGGGATTGTTGAATTTGTAATCATCTTCAAAGAAATGGACTCCTAGATTTTGCTTTCCTCTCTCATTCCTACTTGAATACGGAACGCAATTTAGATCTGGACACTCTTTGCATGGAGATAGAATGGGGAATCCATAACGTTGAGTGAGGTTCATACCTTTAATAAGATGAAGATTGTTGTATTCAGCCTTAGCTCTAGCTTTAGGACTGAGTTTCATTAATTCACAAAGTTTACCTGATGATGTACATGCTTGAAGATAGTTCTCTTTGGCATTGAATAAACCCATGGAGAACGGTGATTGTCCAATTTGTACCGAATTAAACAGATTTGAATCATTTTTTGAATGCCAGCCCTCATAAAATGATGGTTGCTCATTCTGATAATAAGGGAATTTTTGCATTTAAAATTAAATTTTAAACGTTTTTTAACTTTCCCTTTGCTAAATTAATGGGTATGACGCTTGCTTATTACGAAAAAAAATCGTAATTTTGCGTTTGAAAACCACGTATACCCCAAAATACACAAAGGGTTTACTAACTCTCATGATGCCTCATTCTCGGCAAAGAGTGAGGCTTCTTTTTTGCAATTTCTCTATTTCATATTTCCCCCTCCTTTCTGTTTAAATCTTCACCAAATATCAAAGATTTATACTGATGCCCCCTTTCATTTAGGTCAATTTCAGGTTCATTAGGATCTATCGTTTTAAAACGGCCATTATTATATGCCCTTCTCAATTTAATATTTTTGTGAATACCTTTAACTGTGTCGGGGTCAAGATGAGTATTACCAATATTTCGAATTTTTGATACAATTTTAATAGCATCTCTACGCATTGATGGAAAGTCTAAAAAGCCTAAGGATTGCGTTGCAAAAATCAATTGAGATCCGCGTGAGAATTTCAAGAAGAAATCCAATAGTAGATGTTGTGTCTTCGCTTGCATCCCGGAACCGAACTCATCCAATGCAACTAACCAATTGCCTTTTATGGCTTTGTAGAAAAGCGCAAGGTGTCTGATAAAGGTTTTTGTTCCTTCTGACTGCAGATCATCACTCAAAGCAAAATCCCCTATTTCTGTTCTGTGGACATACTTACTCGTCCACTTGGAAAGCGTTTTGAGGTTGGCAATAACTTCACGCTCCGATTCCGAGGGGTGCATCTTTAATAAGATATCAAGTGCTTCTTCTGGGATATTTCTCTTTTCCTCCTCAACCTCAATATTTACAATATTGGAATGGAAGGTCTGCAGTAAATCAATTAGTATTGTTTTGAAATGTGGGTCTTCTTTTATGGCTTTTGCCACTTCCTGATCTGCCCCATCTACACTATAAAGTTTAAAGAACTCATACTTAAAATAGTTCCGAACTTTTGTCAATTCCTCACATGAAATATTTCTTGTACTATACGCAGAGAGCACTGAGATATTTGCGGTTGTTGCTTCTTCAATTGACTTACGTTCTTTGGGAGTAAGTGGAAGCCAAGTGCCAAAACGCACTATGTTCACCCCTTTTTCTGCACTAAATTTCCTAGAGTAAATCGAGCGACTATTATTTCCATTATGGAAAATCCTCAATTCCTCTTCTATAATTTTTTTCGGGGAAACTATCAGTCGGTACTTATATCTCGAATTTTCTATAAAGAAATGTATGTCAAATGTGGTATTTTCTTGCTTACACTTAGGGTCAAGTGCGAAGCGCATATAATTTAAACCCTGATCAACATCAGAAGGAATATTTAAAATTGTGTGCCTGACAAAATTAAGAGCATATAGGATATTTGTTTTCCCGCTCCCATTTGCACCATACAATAAAATTGCTTTCAAGAGACGAATATTCCCAATTTGGATAATCCAATCCTCACCATATTGCTTTTCTTTGGAAGCCTCAAATGAGACTTTCAATGGCTCTCGGATAGAGAAGAAGTTGGATATGGTGATATCTTGAAGCATATTGTTTATTTAAACGACACAAAGTTAATAATAATATCTCAACAAAACAAATTTTCTGTACGTGATGTACAGAAAATTTGTTTTAAGACTTGATTTTTTTATGTTAAAACTTAATTTTTTGTAATTTCAGGATACTTTTCAAAGTAATAGAGTTTTGATGTCTGTTAAAATGCGACTGAAGTAGAAATATGATGTTTTACAAATATCTCACATCAAATATTTGAGGAAACTGATTGCAACAATTAATAACTTAAAACAAAGATGAGCATATTGAGCCCTTATCAGATTATACCGGGAATATGACATACAATATTGTAGTGTCCGGACCTCGATGAAAAGGGAGGGATTTATTATAAGCAGAGACGTTCTAAGACTTTCTGGAGATAGGGTTTGAATTTCGAATCTGTGAGAGGACTTCTATACATTGCATACACTAAATTTTCATACTCTTTTGGATGCAACTTACAGACCACTCTCTCTTCCTCAACATTTTTTAAAAATTGCTCTTTTGTGCCGATTTGAATTCCATAATCGAATGGAATTACACAATTTCTCGGAAAATGAAACGGACATCCCTCCAAATCAACACCTATTTCTATCGCCTTATCAAAAAAATATCCTACTATACTCTTATCTTTCTTTACATATCCATGCGTCAACTGATCAAATGGAATGCCAACCCTACTTTTGGTGGTCGTGAAGCATGTCACAATTCTCAAATTATCATCTCTATATATCGTTACGAAATATTTATTCTTTGGAGGATGAATATTTTTCACAAATGCATATACCACTTCGCCAGGTTCAAACATATTCCTATTTTTACATTTGACCATTTAGTTGCGCCTTGAAACCTACATTCCATTCGGCATCCTCATATACTTCACACAATTCCTCATTGGCCTTAATTAAATCTTTCAGATCTATTCGACAATCTGACTTACCATCCTGAAAATGGACATGGTGTTCCAACTTCGTTTTAGTCCATAAACCATCAGGCAAATGAGTTTGATCTGTCAGCCAATCTGCAGTCTTATCACCATATTTCAACAGTTCTTCATCAATTACGGACAATTCATATTCGCTTAATTCTCCGAAGGGACTATCAGGGTCATTATTCACCGTAATTAAGGGAAAGATGAGGAGCTTGCCATCTTCCGATTCAATTGCTTTTACAAAATCAGAAAAGTAATTCTCATTCTCTTTAATTGAATATACCTCCGGTGCTACAGGTCCTTTCCCCCAGACATAATAATCAAGCCATGTAAATGGAAAGCCACGCAACAATACAAACCGCTCATCTATCAAATAGATAATTTTTAGCAGTTTACGCATATTTATACCGGGAACTTTAGTGGCTATATAAGCCAGTAATGCTCCGTTCTTTATTCTGTTGGCTCTTATTCCTAAACTCATATTCATCCTTTCTTACTTGCAAAGATAATATACATCTTCTTATTATACAACACATAATCTACCCTCTTGTATCAAGCGCAGGGGCTACATATCTTGCGGGAGGGTGCGGAGCCAGCGGGTGTCATCTTCTCCTGAGGATTTTTCTTCGGGGGTACTCACGGGTGCTTCTGCGGTAGTTTCTTCGGAATGGGAATTTTCTTGAGATGGAGAGGTCGCGTGGGGGGAATTAGGTTGCGATGGGCGTGGGGAGTCCGACTGCATGTCGATTAGCTCGGTGTAGTCGTCGTCGGGGGTGCCGGCTGCGCGAAGGCGTATGCGCAGGCCTTTGATGCGGCGCTCATACATGCGCTTCAGGTCTTCCACTTCCTCCAGACGGGCGTACATCTCTTTCATCTCCTCCTCTATCTTTTGCCATTCGGCCGACTCCGCCTCCAATGCTTCAATGCGTTGGAGGCGCTCATTTGCAAGCGCTGTCAATTCCTCTTTCTCAGCACGCTCCGCCGCCATTTTCTCTTCCAAAGCCTCATATTGCGCCTGACGGTCGGCTGCCTCCGCTTGCAGACCTTTCATCTCCTCACGAAGACTATCAGCCTGCGCTTGCAGCGACTCAATGTCACGGGCGGCGCGGCGGGGATGTCGCCATATATGCCAAGCGCTATTCAAGTCCCTCCTCCCCGGCTTCACTACCCGAAGATACTCCCGGCTTCACCACGATGCCACGCGATTTCCTTCCGTTGATGGCTATCATCAACGGCTCATCAAATTCTACAATACGCAGCGTGTCTGTCTCATACACCGACGGACACCGGTCAAGCCACTCCGTGTCTATATAGCCGTTGCCGCCATCTCCATCTACGGTGAAATAGCCTACGCCAAACGAGGTCAGATTCTGGAAAAAATGCGTGCCCTGCGATGGCTCAACCCTATAGCCCGGCAACGCTGACTCCACAATCAGACGAGCGCCCGCTATCTGAGGCCACTTCACCGGTATGCCCAGCGCGGAGTCAGAAGACCCCCAGCGCCCCGGGCCTATCAGGATATACGGCTCGCCACGCTCTATCATCTCTTTGTTGACGCGCTCCACCTCCTGCGCCGTCGCCTCATTGCGAAGACTGTCAAACGTAGACGGCTTAACATACACGATATGGCGCACGTTGTCCATCAATCCGTGACCCAACGCTGTCTCCGAACGCAGTATCAAATCCTTATCCTCTACATCCAGAAGCGAGTCATCAAGCATCTCTTTTTTGTCAACTATCGGACGTATCTGAAGCCAATAGAGCGTACCCTTATTCTTGTCACTCATGGCCTTCGGATTGATATTGCCGGCAAATTCTATCTCCACCGGACGTCCCATCTCATACTGACCCGTAGTGAGCATAAAGTCAATTAGATGAGCCAACGGGAAGACGCCGTGACTCAACACGTTGGCAAAGGTCACTACCTTACGACCCGGGCCTGCATCCGTATCGCGTATCATACGGTCGTTGGCATCATACGTCGACACCATAAAGCGCAACGCTCCCGTCTTGGCAGCCTCTGTCACGTTCAGTTTGCGGATATTGAAGCTGTCATCAGTGGTAAACGTGCCCGTGGCCTCCGGAGCCGTCGGCAGGGCATAGAGCGAGGTCTGAGTGTCGCGCAAGGCGGCTCCAAGAGTGGAGGTCTGAAGCACTTTGCCCGGATGACGAGGGGAGAACCGCAGCGCCATTCCGCCATCCACTATATACTTGCCAAGACCCACAGCCACCTCTGCCACACCATCTTCCGCCAGCTCATCATTAAGCGGATAATAGTTGAGCGAACGGCCAACACCCGAAAAACTCGGATAATAGTTGCCGTCATGGTCTTCACCCACCACCTCCTGAAGGATTACGGCCATCTTCTCCTGGTCGATCACATTGGATGTGGCATTCATATAGGCTTTGGAGTCGGCAAAAAAGACAGACGCATACACACCCTTCACCGCATCCGTGAGCTGACGCATACGCACCTCCTTATCTTCCGACATCGGCACCATATACGTAGCATAAATACCGGCAAACGGCTGATAATGCGAGTCTTCAAGCAGCGACGAACTGCGAACGGCCAAAGGACGGTCTACCACGTCGAAAAGAGCCGAAAAACTGTCGCGCACCGACTCCGGCAACTTCGCCTTGAGGAAGGCCTCAAGTATCTCAGAGTCGGGACGGGCGGACAGCGCAAGAGGATACAGATTGTTCGTATCCATGAATTCATCGAAAATATCCGTGCAGAGCACCACCGTGCGTGGTATCGTCAGCTGCACTCCCTCAAAGTCGTCACACTCCGGATGCCGCTTGATAATCTGGTCGATAAAGGCCAGACCGCGACCCTTACCGCCCAAAGAGCCCTCACCTATACGCGCAAAATTACTGTATCGGTCAAAACGGTCTTTTCGGAATATGGCCACGACACCCCTGTTTTTCATCCTCCTGTATTTCACGATGCATTCGAATATCAGGCGCTTTACCGCCTCCGCCTCCTCCATTCGCGTAAATCTGTATTGGCGTATGGCATCCGCTATCGGGAAGAGTGCGCGCGAATAAAACCATCGCGACACCTGATTGGTAGAACAGGCATCAAAGAGCACATCATCTGGGATATCAAACACCCGTTTCTGAAGCTCTTTAAGGTCATGAATCCTCATCACCTCGTCGCCCGTCTTCGGATCGGTGAGAAGAAGGTCTTCAAAGCCGAAATATTTTCTTACCGCCTTACGCAGATCCTGAGGGAGCGTCTTGGAGTTCTTGTCAAGAAATACGAGTCCCTCCTTCTGCGCACGGTTGATATTGTCACTCTCCTGACTCTCAAGGATTATGGGAATATATGGGTCACGCGCTCTTACATAACGGGCAAACTCAAAGCCGGCCTCTGGATCCTTCTTGCCGTCGCGCGGGAAACGCACATCGCTGATGATGCCCAGCATATTGTTGCCGTAACGGTCAAACAGCGCACAAGCCTCCTCGTAGTCGCGAGCCAGCAACACCTTCGGACGTCCACGCATACGAAGCATCTGCTCGTGGCCGTTGAGAGCCTCCGTAGCAAAAATTTGAGACTGACGCAGCAGGTATTTGAAGAGATGAGGGAGTATCGACGAGTAGAAGCGTATCGAGTCTTCAATCAGCAGTACGCATTGCACACCCACCTCCTCGATATCATTGTCCGCATTCATGCGGTCTTCCATAAGCTTGATGATGGCAAGTATCAAGTCTACGTTGCCGAGCCATGAGAAGACATAGTCTACGCCACGCAGATCTTCATTGGCGATACGTCGGCGCACCTCCTTCGAGAAGGGAGTCAGCACCACAAACGGTATGTCGGGATAGAGAGTGTCGAGTTGCCGGGCCTCCTGAAATGTCTCCGAGATATCCACGCCCGGCATCGCTATGATCAGATCGAAATTCTTCTCGCGTAGAGCCTCGCGCGCCTCCTGATAATTCGCCACCTTAGTAAAGCGTGGCGGCGATGAGAGGTTGAGCGACACATACTCCAGATATATCTGTTCGTCTACACGGCCATCCTCCTCCATCATGAAGGCATCGTATGGCGTCGCTATCAGAAGCACATTGAAGATACGCTTCTGCATGAGGTTCTGAAACGCCGTCTCCTTCAGATACAGCCTGTTCAGAAGATTTTCATCTACGTTTTTCATGATCTGACACCCCTCTTAACCTCTTACCTCATCACTCTGACTTCTGACCTAAATCATCTTCCGACTCTTGCTCTGCCTCCATCTTGGTAAGGAAGGCATCCAGAGCAGCCGGCATCGAGAGAGCCTCCGGCGTCGGAGCAGCAAAGTCAAGACGCAGACCGGCGGCCTCTACTGCCTGAGCGGCCGGAGCACCGAAAGTGCCGATATATTTACGGTCGCGAGTCTGGTCAAAGTCCGGGAAATTCTTCTTCAGGGAGTCGATACCCGCCGGGCTGAAGAAAAGAAGAAGGTCATAGTCAAACGGCTCGTCGGGAGTGAAATCATTGCTCACCGTGCGATACATCACCACCTTCGTATACTGTATCCCATTCTCATCCAATACGTTCATATTATCATCCTTATGCACGTCTGAAATCGGAAAGAGAAATTTCTCGTCCTTATTCTTGACAATGGCCTGCACCAGCTGAGGATCATCAAGTTTGCCGGTGGGAGCAAAGAATATCTTGCGCTTGCGATATACGATATATTTCTGAAGATAATGTGCTACTGCCTCCGTCTTGCAAAAATACTTCATCGTGTCAGGCACAGACACGCGCATCTCCTCACACAGACGGAAGAAATTGTCGACGGCATGGCGCGCTGAGAATATTATAGCCGTATAGTCTGCCAAATTTATCTTAGACTGGCGAAACTCCTTGGCCGTCAAGCCTTCTATCTTTATAAACTGCCGAAATACGACCTCAACGTCGTGCTTGGCGGCTATATCGAAATAGGGTGATTTCTGCGTGGTCGGACGCGGTTGAGATACTAAAATCTTCTTTATGCTCATTGGTCTTCAGGTGAGGCGGGTTGCTATTTTCGCTTCAGAGGAGATAACTACATACATAGCCCGCAGCTACATATGATAAAATCAGCGGTACTATTTCTAAACTGCAAAGATAGTATAAAAATAGCAGCAATGAGCCACATTGCGAGAAAAATATTCGAAATCCTTGCCAAATAAAGACGATTTTAACATTTATTAGAACAATCAGACCCCCTGCAACCCATATTTCTGAATAATTTGAATAGCAGAGCTCAAGCAATGCCAAGGGAAACAACAGTAGCGAACCGACTCCCTGACCGGAGGTAAATCCTCGCGTCCACATCACTGCATGGCGCGCATCGGTGAAGATCCTTCCGCTGATGCTGTAGCCCGCCATCATCACTAAGGTATATACCGCTATCACGCCCGCACATGCCGCCGCACACAGAGCCCCGGTGCCTCCGACAGCCGCGCTCAGCAAGACGCCACCGCTGAACACCCACAACAGGTTGAGAAGCACCATAAACGACGTCTCCCTCACCGTATCATCAAAGACATTCCCGCGCTCGCGAATAGTAGACATATCCTGAAGAAGCACGTGCATAAATCGGGTATTGCTGCGATATCTTATCGCTATCACCACAAAGAGCAACAGCAATGCCACTGCCATCCACGAATCAGAGATGCCACCACTCTGCATCGGACGTACATACGCCTCCGCCACAGACTCCTCTTGCGTAAACACAAGACCCCAATGCCGCAGTGAGTCTGCCACCGGCTGCAGTGAGTCTGTCACCACAGTCACAGAGTCTGCCGACGACGATACCAGGCTGTCAGATCCATCCCTCATCTCGATACCACTTTATGCTCCGACTGATTCCCTCCTCAAGGTCCACCTCCGGGGAAAAACCGAAATCTCGCACTGCCTTACTGATATCCACCGTCCAGTTGCGCTGCTTCATGATATTATACTTATCTCTATTGAGCGTAGACGGCTTCCCCTTGGCCACTCCTATCTTCTCTGCTATGGCAGACACTACCTTAAGTCCCCATAAGGGTACGCGTACCGGCAACACTATGCGCTTGCCAAGCTCTCGCGCTACGATACGTCTGAACTCTCCCTGACTGTAACTCTCGGGATGAGCCACTATATATACCTCACCGGGAGTGGCCTTCACCAAAGCATCGTAAGCGGCGCGCGCCAAGTCCTCCACATACAGAAAGGTCAGCTCCTGGCGTCGAAAACCTACCGAAAAATCAAAACCCTTCGCTATTGACTCCATCATCAGAAAGTAGTCATGGTCGCGCGGACCATAAAGACCGGTGGCCCGAAATATCACAGTCGGTATGCCACAAGTCTGCAGCCACATCTCCGCCTTCAGCTTAGACGCGCCATAACGCGTATTCGGCATCGGCACCATCTTTTCTGTAAAGGGCGTGTATTTACGCTCATCTCCCACTCCCATCGCTGACAGCGAACTGATATATACCATCTTTGAGGGTATCCTATCCGCAGCATGCAGCGCGTCGGTAAAATAACGTAGATAGTCGTAGTTGATGCGTGAAAAGTCGCTGAAACGCAGGCATTTCGTAGCGCCAAGATTATAGATTACATAGTCCCACCGGTTTCCGTCTCCAAGCGCCTCACGCATCGTCGGCGCCATTGTCTCCGGACTGTCAAAATCAAATGTTATGAAGTGTATTCTCTCATCGGTAAGATATTTGCGCGATGTAGTCTCTCTGACTCCGGCCCAAACCTCATATCCGCGCTTCAACCCCTCAGACACGATAAAGCCGCCGGCAAATCCACCGGCACCCACCACAAGCACCCTCTGACGACGTGCTGACACATCTCCTTTACCCTCCGGAGCCTTTATTTCCATCATTTCTTTCTCGGCCATATACTTTCAAAATGCCTTAAACTGATATCCTTCTTCCCTTAGCCACTCCAGGCATTGAGGCAATGCTTCGCGAAGGCGCGGCATGCTCCTCACCGAGTCGTGCATCACGATTATCGAGCCGTCCCGAGTAAGCCGCTTCACTACATCCACAACTCCCTGCGATGACTGACGCTGACTGTAATCTCGCGTCACCACGTCATACATCACCGGCCGGTAAGCCTGCTCTCTCAATGTTCGCATTGCCCTGCGCCCTATCCATCCATGCGGCGGACGCATCCATCGGCTCTCTATCACTTCCGCAGCCTTCGCCACATCCGCCAGATACTCCTCGGCGCTGACCTTCCGGCCGTTCAGATGATGATAGGTATGATTGCCTATCGTATGGCCACCGGATAACACCATTTCCACAAGCTCCGGATAGCGCCTGGCATTCTCTCCTACCATAAAGAAGGTGGCCTTAGCGTCATAACGCGCCAACTCTTCAAGCACGAAGGGAGTGGCCTCCGGCACCGGTCCGTCGTCAAATGTCAGCCACACGCTCTTCGCTTCGCCCGGCAATGAGGGCAAGCGATAGATACCCTCCGGCATCAAGCGCCTGAACCATTCAGGAGGACGCTCTATATATCGCTCCGCTAAACGCATGGCCGAATACTATTGCTGTATGCCGTGAGCCGAGGCATATTCCTTCCAGAGACGCTCCGAGCGACTGCGGTTCAACTTGCGAAATTCTTCGTAGCTGTTGAGGTCTGACTCTTTGCCACCGGCCTCTATGTAATAGGCTATGGCACGCACCATCATGCTGTCCACAAGGCGCTCGTCATCACTCGTCATTCTATACTCTTCCGGCGACATCCGCTCCAACTCATTCGCTATCTCTGCATATTTGGCCAATTCCTCGGCAAGCTCAGTCAGAGAGAAATTCTCCTGACCGCTGCCGGTTGCAGCGCCTGCTGCGCCACCGGAATTATACACCTGGTCATACAGACGCTTAAGCGCTGCCTCGTCATAACCGGTGTCAGCAAGTATTTCAGCCACTACCTCCGCCTTGCCGCCATTCTTCTTATACGACTCTATGAGCGTATAATACATATAAGGCATCAGGCGAGAGTCGTATGTCAGCGAAGAGGCACCGAATTCCTGCATTATCATCGCGTTATATTTCAGATAAGCCGCACTTCGTCTGAGCATCTGCTCAAGCATCTCCTTGCCGCGCTTCTGAGCCTCCTTATCGCCTGTCTTCTTTCCGGCTTCGATAAGTATCTCTGCTGAGGTCTTGCCTAAGGAGAGATCAAGAGAAGCTACGCGTGCCGGCAGCTTTTCAAGCATCAGGTTTACCGTACGGATTGCTTCTTTATATTTACGCGTTGCGCCCTTTTTGTTGTTTTGACTCAAGAGTACGTCGCCCTCATACAGGAGTTCTGAAGCTACCTCTACCATTGAATTACGGGTAGAATAGAGCATACGGCGCGCTGTCTCGTCAAAATATGGCACCTTGCCTTCAGTATCTGCACCGCCCCAACGGTATTTCTCCGTCACTACGGGATAGGCGCGGTCCGTACGAGGCACTTTACCTTCCTGCAGCGTCGGCACTATCTGATGAGTCATGCCGGTGGAACGCAGATAGTCTGTCAGTCCGAGGTGATACTCGTCGCCTACTGTCGAGCACCAGTAGATGGGACGCTCCCAGCCGTTGGCAGCATTTGTGGCGATGATATCCAGCATCAGCACTTCGCCAAGACCGAGATAACCCTTCTGACGATAAGCCTGTGTAGCCGCAAGGTCGATAACGATATGCGACTGTATGAGCGCCGTGTCTTTTACATCTACGAGACCACGCTTCAGCACCTGCTCCTTATTCACCGGTATAGTGACTATGCTGCTCGGCAGCGAACGATAACCATAGTCTTTATCCACGCTCTGACCGCTGTAAAGCAGTTTAAGGCTCTCCAGGAGGTCGGCCGGAGCCTTCTCCCGACCCACGATAGTCACATCGTTAAGTCCATACGCCACGTCCTCCGGACGAGCGGTAAAGTTGACTCCCGGAGCTGTATATGACGGCATCCGCATCTGATTATAATACCAGTCGGAATTAAGATACGATAGGTTGATAATCTTCACATCAGGGCGCACACCCTCCACCTCTTGCGCATACCACAATGGGAAGGTATCATTGTCACCGTTACAGAACACTATGGCATTCGGCTCAAGCGACTCAAGATAGTTGATGGCAAAATCGCGAGCAGCATAGCGTCCGGAGCGGTCATGGTCATCCCATGTCTGCGACACCATCTGCACCGGCACTGCAAGTCCGGCCACACAAGCCACGACTGCAGCCCATTTCTCCTTATCCTTCATCACGCGGCAGAGTATTGCCCACAGGCCGGCTACACCCATACCTATCCATATAGCGTATGCATAAAAGCTTCCGGCAAAGGCATAATCGCGCTCACGCGGCTGAAGAGGCGTCTGGTTGAGGTAGAGCACGATTGCTATGCCCGTCATAAAGAAGAGGAAAAAGACAATCCAGAATTGCTCGATGCCGCGCTTGCCGGCAAACGACTGCCATATCAGGCCGATGATGCCCAATATCAGGGGGAGCATGAAGTAGCGGTTGTGACCGGCATTGTTCTTGCCCAAATCTTCAGGCAGAAGGCTCTGGTCGCCTAACCGGGCATTATCTATAAAGGGAATGCCACTGATCCAGTTGCCCGCATCAAGTTCACCGTGCTGATTGAGCACGTCATTCTGACGTCCGGCAAAGTTCCACATGAAATAACGTAGATACATGTGGTTGAGCTGATAATTGAAGAAATAAGCCAGGTTTTGAGCAAACGTGGGTTTATACACCCTCTTCTCGGGATAGAAGATAGCGCCCGTCATCTCATTATATTCGGGCTGACGCATAAGGTCGAGCTCATTGATTCTCTCACCGTCTTCTGTGAGGGCGCTCACTGTCACCAGCTGACCCGGCACTGTATCCATGTTGACCCATTCGCCATAGGCTGCCGCATGCTGACGGCTGTACAGACGTGGGAACACCATATTCAGCTCGGGATACATCTTGGCTTCCGGCTTATAGTCTTTCAAGGCATAATAGTCGCCTTCGCGCTCTGCCAAAGAGGCATTCTTGCTTATATCACCCTCCGTAAGAAGATTATATTCTGATTTAGGCACGGCGCCATGCACTCCGCGCACGTATATCGGTTTCCCTTTTGACACCACCTGACCGTTATATATCGGCACCGGCATTGTCACCGGCATTCCGGCATCATCATAAAAGAGTGTGTCTGACACCATGCCCGCATACTTGCGCATCGGCGAACTGTAAAGTGTCTCGCCGTAAATAAGCGGATTTTCGCCATACTGCTCGCGCGAGAGATAAGAGGCAAGGTCGAAGACATTGTCGGGGGAATTCTGATTCATCGGGGTGTCGGCAGTGGAGCGTATCAATATCAACGCATAGCTGCTGTATCCCACAAAGATCACCGCTACGCTCCACATTATGATATTGGCAGCACGGCGGCTCAGCAACGAGCTGTATTTCGTAAAGAGGAAGACACCGAAGATGATCATCAATATCCAGCCTATCCAGCCTCCAGCAAAGAAGAGCATGCCGCTCAAAAGGATAGAGAGCCAGAACAACAGCTTCCCGACCACTTCATTCTTGCCTCTCGACATAACGTAGAGCGTCACGCCGAAGACACATACCGTCACTACACCATACAGGATGGCACCGCTGTTGAACGACATGCCAAGTCCGTTGACACACATCAATTCAAACTGCTGTGCCACCTTGACAAAGCCCGGCGCCAGACCGTAAAGCACCAATACTACGATAGCAAAAGATATCAAAAGCGCTATGAGCGACTTAACAAGATTCATATTCTCATACTTGCGATAAGCGTATACGAGCACGATGGCCGGAATACATAGCAAGTTGAGCAGATGCACCGCTATACTTACGCCGATAACATAGGCTATAAGTATCAGATAGCGGTCGCTCGAAGGATCATCAGCCCTGTTCTCCCACTTCAATATCAGCCAGAATACAAGGGCTGTGCAGAAACTCGAGAATGCATACACCTCACCCTCCACAGCAGAAAACCAGAAGGTATCGCTCCAGCAGTAAGCCAGCGAGCCTACAGCCGCCGAGCCCATGATTACAAGATACTGCGTGAGCGACAGTTCGCCCCTTGCATCATCGCTTACCGTCAGACGGCGCACAAGATGAGATATCGTCCAGAAGAGCAGCAAGATAGTCAATGCCGACAGCAGACCGCTCATGGCATTCACCATCACAGAGACATACTCCTGACTCGGCGCGAAATTCGCAAAAAAGCGGGCCGTAAGCATAAAGATAGGGTTGCCCGGGGGATGACCCACCTCAAGCTTATCTGCCTGAATGATAAACTCTCCGCAGTCCCAATAAGATGCGGTCGGCTCTAATGTAAGCCAATAGGTGGCTAAGGCAATGACAAACACTACCCAGCCACCTATGTTATTGATTAGATTATACTTCCGTGATATCATATTCTCATAAATCTGTACAGACTACAAATTTACGAAAATTATCCGATATCACAATATCCCGTTATCACAATATATTGATGTTCATATCACTACTTTACACGAGAATTGTGGAGACAACGGGGCTTGGAACCCTTACCACAAAAAATGTTGACGTAGGATAAGTCTTACAGTGTAAGCTGTATCATCGTCTGAATACGGTTGTCATGGTGTGACAAGCCATTCATATCCACGCGGCGTCCCCAGACATATTCTATACCCCATGTCAGCATCGAATTGATGTTGTAGAAGACGTTGCCTACAGCATACTGTCCATAGCGATACTGATCGGGCCAATTGCCGTCATATTTCTTCGCGTAATTGCGCAGATGAGAGTAGGTGGCCGAGCAATATACCTTCGGCGAGAAATTATACTGCAGACCGGCATAAGCACCCCAGGCCATAACATCATTCAAGCGACCCAACTGATCCGGATCGGGAGTCATATCAAGACCATCACCCTCCAGATCCTGGAAATAACTGGTGATGCCATAACCGAAGGCTCCCTGATAATATGCACGAAGATTAGGCACGATCTCTGCCGAACCGCTGAGCTTCACACCCCAGCCTACCTTGTCACGGTTGCTCGACGTAGTCACATCGCGATATATCATGTTGCGGATGATACCCGACATACGCAGCCAGCTGTTGTTGCCCCACGCATACTGCACGTAGAAAGGCACGTCAGGCACACGCTGACTGACTGCCGCCGTGTTATGACCCGTAGTGTAAGAAGCTATCGGCATCTCAAGACCTGCTCCTATGCTCCAGTGCTTATTGAAGGAATGGCGATAATCGATCACGGCATTCGGAATACTCGTCATCGCATTCGGACCCTCATAGTCTATCGTAGGCACTCCGGCAGCCATATCCGAGAAGAGCGAATAATCATAACCTACACGGAAGCCACGGTAATTCATATATGCATACTGCAGATTGGGGGTGTAGTTATTACCAAGCAAATTAAATGCCACGAAAATACCTATCTTATTGGGATTGTCCGGCAGAGCCACCATATTCAGGTAAATGCTGCTCTGCTGTGCACTGATGTTAAACTTGCCGCCATTGCCCGGCACAGGATTCATATTGATGTCTGACGTCACAAACTCATTAGGATTATCTATCGGATCACCGAAGTCAAAACCCATTGTACCCTTGATTGTGGCGCCTAAACCAAGATAAAACTTATTATTCTTACCGACAATGGCAAATCTCGGCGCATCGGCTACATGAAAAGCAGCCGGCGAATTCTCCTTAAATGCTTCGATTACCTTGACGGAGTCTTCTACATTATTCAATAATAAAGATATCTCCCTGTCATTATGCGAGGGATGAGTATCCTGTGCGGATACAGCAAACGAACCAAGAGCTCCAGCCCCAATTGCCGCAACAAGTAAATAGTGCTTCATAATAACTAAATTAAAATAAAAAAAATGACCCCATACCGTTCCCTCTAATAATAAAACGCCCCAGCCCCTCCTAAAGTTCGAAAACCGACCGAATGACATCCATCCAAAGGCCATATCAAGAAGCATCTCACCGCGAATGGACAAACATACCTCCGACAAGTTTCCGTCAAAGCACAGGTCACCGCGAACGTACGGACATGTCTCCGGCATGTTTCATCGAAAGCACGGGCCACAGCGAGCGTACGGACATGCCTCCGGCATGTTTCCATACATAACGTCAGAATATAGG